>JAWXAX010000280.1 GCA_034439735.1 Rhodothermales bacterium
TACATCGTGTCTCCCCGATACATCGTGTCTCCCCGATACATCGTGTCTCCCCGATACATCGTGTCTCCCCGATACATCGTGTCTCCCCGATACATCGTGACTCCCTCGTAGGGCCACGATACATTGAGGCCCTACGAAGGAATTTATGCAACGCCTATCGATTCAGAACACGGTAGATGTTAAACCCGAGGCGAACGTCGCCGTTGAGCAGGTCCAGATCGCCGCCGCGGAGGTACTGGTCGGCCGTGAGGCCAACCGTATTCGTGAGGATGATCTGGAATACGTGACCGGCGGTGGCGATTTCGAAGCCGGCGCCGGCGGTGTCGAACCGGATGTCGTTACCAAAGGTGAGGGTGCGCGTGTAGCCGGAGACGATCGGCGTCCACTCCGCCACCACGGCCATCCGGTTGTGAAACCGCCAGCGGCCGCCGAGGCCGACGGTGACGAGCAGGTCCTCATCCTCCACCAACTCCACCGGGTTCGTGGTGATGCCCGGCACCACCGCGATCCCAAACCGGTCGCCGATGGCGTGGGTAAGCGCCAGCTGACCCGTAAATTTCAACGCTTCGGGGCGGAATCGGTCTTCACCCGGCCGGCTCTCGGACACCCAGTTGCCTGTCGTCGTCAGGTTGATGCCTACCGGCCAGCCGCCGGCCTCCTGGGCCTTGATCTGATACCGGCCGTAGATCTCGACATTGTCGCCGACGTTGCTGCGGGCGATGCCCAGCAGAAGCTTGTCGGTAAACGAGTACCCGAGGTGCAGGTAGATGATGCCGCTCCCGTCCAGGCCGAAAAGGGCGTCGTAGCCGTCGTTGATACGCGGGTTGAAGCGGTGCGCGATGAGGAACAGGAAGTTGCCCTTCGCCAGCGTGCGATCCGTGGGTATGTTGATCACCTTCCAGCTGGGGAAGGCCAACGGGGTGGCTTTCGGGGCTTCGGCCTTGCGGGCTTCGTCCACACCGGCCATCCCTATGATCCACTGCTCGATGAGCCCGATCTCGTCCGGCGTCAGCCGGTCGCCGGTCATCGGCATCGGGAGCCCGATGATGGAAGGATCGCCTTTGATCTTGTGCACCAGATAACTGGCGCTCGGATTACCCGGCGCCACACGCTTTACATCCGGGCGCTCCATGCTAGCTTCGTCCACGATGGAGGCGTAAAACTGCGCCGGCTCGAGGTTCATGTTCATCTGGGGGATCGGGGCGCTATGGCAGCCGACCGCGGTGCAGGAGCGGGCGAAGATCTCGGAAACGCGGGCCTCAAGGTCGGCCGGCTGGGCGAGCGCGCGCGTAGGCGCAAGGGCCATCACTAGCAGAAAAGCAAACAATAGGGCCGCCATGGAGGCCGGCGAAGTGCGAGCAGTACCAAGGGTTTGCATAAGTCCCTGACAGGAGTTAGAGGTAAATGTGGAAGTCGACTCCCCCGGCGGAGCTTCGTCGCGTCGGGAAGGAAAAGCAATGATCAATACGTGCTTCAATTCGATACATGCGGATACGCTCGCGGCATCTCCACGCCGATTTCTATGTACCTGAGCGCGGGAACGTACCTATCTCGGCGGAAGAAAATGTGGTTCAACAGGGAATCCCATCGTCGAGAGCCGCGGTCGCCCTTTTACTTTCCAATCTATAAGCGCTTAATACTCCCTTCCAAGGTCGACCGGAAACGTGGGCGGCTGGCCGGCTACCGCACGGCGATAATCCTCCACTACCTGATGCGCCGCGGTGGCGGGATTGGTGATGCTGGCGATATGCGGGGTGACACGGATGTGCGGGTGCTTCCAGAACGGGTGATCGGCCGGCAGGGGCTCGTGGGTGAACACATCGAGCCAGGCGCTGCCGAGCCGGCCTTCAGCCAGCGCGTCGAGCAGGTCGGCGTCGACGAGATGACCGCCACGCGCGGCGTTGACGAGGCAGGCGCCGCGCGGCAGGAGGTTGAACAGCTGCCGGTCGAGGATACCGCGGGTGCGGGACGTGAGCGGCAGGAGGCAGACAAGAACCTGACACCGGGGCAGCATCGCGTCGAGCGCGGCGTCGCCGGCGAACGTCTCAAAGCCGGCGTCCACCCGGGGCGTCGTACTCCAGCCGAGGACGGTGTAGCCGAGGGAACGGAGCACACGCGCGGCGTCCATGCCCATGGCGCCGAGGCCAAGGATCCCGACCGTCCAGTCGCCCGCCGGCGGGGCGGGTTCAGGATCCCAATACCGAGCCGCCTGGCGGCGCGCGTAGCCATCGAAGCCGCGGTGCACGGAGACCACGGCGCCGGCCACATACACGCTCATGCCGGCGACGAGTTGAGGGTCGACGATGCGGCCGTAGACCGGGCCACGAGGGAGGTCGGGATCACCGATGAAGTGGTCGACGCCGGCGCCAAGCGAGAGGACGGTCTTCAGCTTCGGGTAGCGGTGCAAGGCGCCGGCCGGCTGTTTCCAGGCGACGGCGAGGGCGACATCATCCGCCGGCGCGTCGTCCGGCCATACCCGCATGTCGATATCGGGCGCAAGGGCCTGCAAGGCGCGGCGCCAGGGTGAGAGATCGCGGTTGGGGCAGACAAATACGAGGGCCATATGGGGGAAATCAATCGCTGGTTTCTCGCCCTCCACGCTGCGGCGTGGAGGCGGGCCGGGCATCATCCAGGCGGGCCACTTTTTCCTCGAGGCTGTGCAGACGCGCCAGCATCAAGATGAGCCCGAGACCCAGCGCCAGCGCCCCCAACACGGCGGCGAGACGCAGCGCGAGCAGTTCGGAATGGGCGAAGAGCGCGATCCACAACGGACCGATAGCCAGCAGAAACGGTACCAGCCGGCCCGTGCGCTGCAAACGTGAGTCGGAGGGCGGGTCTTTGGGTGAGTCTACCATGGGATGTTGAATCGATGGGCCGAGGCGGCTCCCTTTGGATCGTTCACAAGGCACAGTACAGCATTCGGCGGGCAATTCCTAGATTCTGCCATATTCGTGCCACCCCGATCAGGCCAACGGGCCGAGGCCGAGCATCGCCTGCAACCGTGGTAGATCGCCCTGAACTTCCGCGGCCCCGGCAGGGCTGAGGCCGGCGAAGACTACGCGGCCGCCGCGTTCGGAAAGCGTGACGCTGAGCGGCGCGTCCAGGCACTCATCCACCCGGGGGATCATATCCTCCGCTCCGGGTGCAAACAGCCGGGCAGACGGACCTGTCAGGGCTTCGATTTCGAGCCGATGGCGCCGGTCCTCGGCGACGACGCGCACGCGGCCCGGCTCGATGTCGAGTGCGCGGACGCGGGCCCCCGTGTAGGTCGTGAATCGATAGAGCCGGCCCTCGTGTCGCAGGCCAATGATTGAGCCGCCAAACGTCGTCCCCAGAAACGGGATGATGGCGATGGAGGCCGAGACACTGGTGCCGGTTTCCGGGAAATGATTGCCCTGCATCCACACCCACGACGCCGGAAAATTGCGCCCCCAATCCTTCTCCGTGTACCCCCGTCCGCCGGTGAAGTCGATGGTTTCGCGGCCCAGATCCAGCGTCCCCTCGATGCGGTGGTCCATGCTCACGACGCCGTGGAAACACTCCATAAACGGCACATACGCGTACCATCCCATGACGCCCGGCGCGCGGAGGGTGACGGGCCAGGGGGAAAGGTCGGTGAACACAAGCTCGCCCCGCCATGGGGTCGCGCCGGCGAGGTCGAGCGTCAGGCCCTGCGCCGAAAATCGATTGGGGCCGATCTGGATGGAGAACGCCCGGGGCGACGCGCTGAAGGCCTCCATCGGATACCGCTCCATCGCCACCTGCCCGCTCGCGCCATCTACCGTCATCACAAACGCAAACCGGTTGTCGCCGCGCCGGCTCATGAAAACACCCGGGATCACGGCCAGCGTCCGTCGGCCGGCCGGATCCACCAGCTTGTAATACCACCCTTCGAAGAAGCTGCGCGTAGCGCGGAGGCCGTGATAACGGTCGGGATCGAGCCAGGGGGCGGGCGGCATAGGCAGTGGGGCTGGGTATCGAAGAAAGCCGGCCGCGGGATACTTTGTTCCTCTGGATCCTTTGATCCACAGGATACTTTGATTCATTGCGGCGTAAACTTCCTCACCTCACGTTGGATAGTCTTGAACCTGAATTCCGCCCCCAATTTCCCGCGCCATGCTCCAGGACCTCCTCACTCAGTGGCAAGTACTCGGTCAGGCCTCGCCCTTCCGACTGGTCGATGCCCGGCTCCAGGTGCACTGGGCGGCCCAGGTGGCGGCGTCATTTGCTCAAACGCACGTCCCGGCGGAGCCGGACTTCAGCCACACGAGTTTTGAAGGGCGGGTCGATTCCGGCGTTTTTCGTTTTGTCACTCGGCCCGGCCCCGCCGGCGTCCGCGCCTCGCTGCGGGTGGGGGACCTCACCCTGGAGCTGATCGACGCCGGCGACCGCTTCGTCGATCGGCTCCATCTCCACGGCCGCACGCTCCACGAGGCCTACACGTGGATGGCTGACGCCGTGGCCGGCCTCACGGGCGATCGGACGCCGCTCGTTCGGCTCGAACACGACCTGCCCCATCACCCCGTGGCTTCCTCCGATCCGTTTACCTACAACGAGATCGCCGAATTTGAAGCACTGGAGCGCTGGTTCGGCAATGCCGACGCACTCCTTCGTCATATGCGCGACACCCACGACCCGTGCCGGCCGATCCGGTCCTGGCCACACCATCTTGATAGCGCGTTTCTGCTCGTGCTCGACCCCGATGCCGGCCCGGAAGCGACCCGGAGCGTGGGCATCGGGATGTCACCTGGCGACCGCTCGTACGCGCAACCCTATCTCTACGTCAATCACTGGCCGCGCAGCACATCCGATCGGCTGTCGACCCTGCCCGTAGGCCGCTGGCACACGACCGGTTGGATGGGCGCGGTGCTTACAGGCGATACGCTCGTGGCGGCCGGTAGCGCGGCGGCCCAGGTGGACCTGGCGCTTCGTTTTCTCGATGCGGCCGTCGAAGCGAGCCTGCGTCTGCTGCCGGAGGACTGACCGCATGGAGATCACCCGCGAGGCCATCGAGGCGGCGGCCGGCCGGATCAGGCCCTACATCTGGGAGACCCTTATCGAGCCGTCGCCAGCGCTGGGCCGCGCGACGGGGCTCGATGTATTTCTGAAGATGGAATGCCTGCAGATCACCCGCTCGTTCAAAGTCCGTGGTGCGCTCAACGCGCTGATCCAGCTGCCGCCGGAAGTCCCCGTCATCACCGCGTCCACCGGCAACCACGGGCTCGCCGTTGCCTACGGCCTGGCAACGCTCGGTCGGCAGGGTACGATCGTCCTCCCCGAAACCGTCAGCCCCCAGAAACGCGCCGCCCTCGATGCGATGGGCGCAAGGATCGCGTTGTACGGGACGGATAGTGTAGAGACCGAGCGGTTTGCCCGGGAAGAAAGCCGGCGCACGGGCGCGGCCTATGTATCTCCCTACAACGACGCGGCCGTCGTGTGTGGGCAGGGGACGATCGGGATCGAGCTGCTGGGCCGGCTCGGGCGGGTGGACTATGTCTTTGTCCCGGTGGGCGGGGGTGGGTTGATCGGCGGCGTCGCAGCCTACCTCAAGGCGGTGCGGCCCGAGACGCGCGTCATCGGCTGCCTGCCGGCGTATTCGCCCGTCATGATGGCATCAGTGGAAGCCGGCCGCATCCTGGATCTACCCACGCAGCCCACCCTCAGCGACGGCACCGCCGGAGGGATCGAGGCGGAGGCGATCACGTTTGGCCTCTGCCAGCGTTTCGTGGACGATTGGGTGGCCGTGGACGAGTTGGCGATTGCATCGGCCATGAAAGGCCTGTTCGAGGAGCACCGCGTGGTGGTGGAGGGCGCGGCCGGCGTCGGGGTGGCCGGGATGCTGGCGTATGCGGAGGCGCGCCGAGTGCCGGCCGGCGGCCGGGCCGCCGTCATCCTGTGTGGCGGCAACATCGGGGCTTCGTCGTTTCTCGAGATCGTGCGGCGGACGATGTAGCCGGGGTGAACATCCCTGTGGAAAATCCGTGAGGGACGAACCAACCGGCCGCGCTGGCGTTCATGAGGGGCTATAAATACAGGGCATGGAGGCTGGCAATGGCTTCCTGGCGACCGGCCGGCAGCGATGCGAGTGGTATCCACGGCCTTCTTATGGAGATGGAATGATCGATCAGTTCGTAGCCGGTCTACTCGCCGGCCAGCATGTCGTAATCACCACCCACGTGCGCCCGGATGGCGATGCCATCGGCACACAGCTGGGGCTGGGGACCTTTCTGCGCAAGCTGGGCAAAACGGTTCACATGATCAACAGCGATCCGCCCCCGATGAACATGGGCTGGTTGCCGGGCATCCGAGATGTCCTCGTGTTTGATCAGACGATCGCCCAGCGTGAGATCATCGACCGGGCGGATGTGATCGTGGTGGTGGACACCAACGCCATCGATCGGGTGGGGCAGATGGCCGGGCCGATCAAGGGCAGCTCGGCGAAAAAGTACCTGATCGATCACCACACCGGCCCCGAGCAATGGTTTGACGCCACGTACGTCCGAGACACGGCGTCGTCCGCCGGCGAACTCGTGTACGAACTCATCGCCTATCACGACATCCACCTGATCGATGCCTCGATCGCCACGCCGCTGTATGCCGCGATCCTTACCGATACCGGTTCGTTCCGCTTCAGCTCCGTGACGCCGGCCGTGCATCGCATCTCCGCCGAATTGATCGAACGCGGGGCGCTGGAGCCGGCCGCGATCTACTCCGCCATTTACGAGACCCGCTCGGCCGAGAGCATGCGTCTCCTCGCGCTGGTGCTCAGCACCCTCACGCTCCGCTACCAGGGCACCATCGGGTACATGGTGATATCGCAACGGATGCTGAACGACACGCGCGCGAACTCCGAAGAGGCCGACGGCTTTGTCAACTACGCCATGTCGATCGACGGCGTCCGTGTAGCCGTCATGTTTCTCGAGACGGCCCGTGGCATCAAAATAAGCTTTAGGTCCCACAGCGACGCACACGTCCACGAGTGGGCGCGTTCGCTCGGCGGAGGCGGTCACCGGAATGCGTCGGGAGCTTTTATCGATCGCCGCTCGCTGGAGGACGTGATCGTCGAGACGATCAGCCGGGCGCCGCGGTACATCGACGTGCCCGACGAGACCGCGGACGGAAAAGCCAGCCTTAGCGAGGACGATGCTTCGTATCTCACCTCCCTCCAAGCCAGTAAGTCGTACAGACACCGTTGATGAAAGTATCGGTCACCACGATTCCCTTTAGTGAACTGGATGTAGACCTGCTCCTCGTGCCGGTCTCGAAAGACGATTTTACGGAGTCGGTCGCGGCTCTGAAGGCGGCGTTCGGCGAGTCGGTCAGCCGCGCCCTGTGCGATTTTGACGGCGAGTTGTCGAAAAGTGTCGTGTTGTATCCGGAGAAGGCTCGCGCCCGCCGGCTGGCCATGATCGGCCTGGGCGACAAAACCGCCGCCGACACCGAAATCATCCGCCAGATGGCCGCCGAAGGCGCCGCGATGGCGATCGCCCGTCAGGCGGAAACGGTGGCCTTTGTGATCCCCAACGCCGGCCTGGACCCCGAAACGACCAGCCAGGCGCTCGTCGAGGGCTTTGTGCTCGGCTCCTACCGCTACGAACATTATAAGACGCAGGAAGAGGAGAAGACCCGCGAGATCCAGCGGCTCGTGCTCCATGTCAGCGACGCCGAAAAAACCTGCCGGCTGGGCGCCGAGCGCGGCCGCGTCATCGCGGAATGTGTGATCACCGCGCGCGACCTGATCAACCTCTCCCCCGACGAAAAAACCGCTACCGCCCTCGCCCGCGCCGCCGAAAAATCCGCCAAGAAGTTTGGATATGGCGCCTGGGTGTGGGACAAGGTGCTCATCGAAGAAGAAAAGATGGGTGGCCTGCTCGCGGTCAACAAAGGGAGTGTGGAGCCGCCCACCTTTACCGTCCTCACCTGGGAGCCCGAAAACCCCGTCAACCAGCGCCCGATCGTGCTCGTGGGGAAGGGGGTCGTGTTTGACACCGGCGGCCTGTCGCTCAAGCCGACAAAGGATTCGATGGACTACATGAAGTCCGACATGAGCGGCGCCGCCGCCGTGATCGGCACCTTCGAGGCGGTGGCGAGGCTGGATCTCCCCGTGCACCTGATCGGCCTCATTCCGGCGACCGACAACCGCCCGGGCCTGCAGGCTTACGTGCCAGGCGAGGTCGTCCGTATGCACTCCGGCGCGACTGTCGAGGTGCTCAACACGGACGCCGAGGGCCGCATGCTGCTCGCGGACGCGCTTTCCTACGCCAGAACGTACAAGCCCGAACTCGTGATCGACATCGCCACGCTGACGGGCGCGGCCGTGATCTCGCTCGGGAAAGACGTCGCGGCGGTGATGACCAACGAGGGGGAGGGCGCGCAGACGCGGATCGAGATGATGGAGGAAGCCGGCCAGCGGAGCGGCGACCGCGTGCATCGGATGCCGATGTATGCGGATTTTAAACGGGCGCTCAAAAGCGACGTGGCGGACCTTAAGAACGTCGGCGGCCGGGAGGCGAGCTCGATCACGGCTGCGAAATTCCTGGAGCATTTTGTCGACTACCCCTGGATTCATCTGGATATCGCCGGCCCGGCCTTTTTGCACGAGGCGAAGCCCTACCGCCCTCGCGGCGGCACCGGTTTCGGCGTTCGGCTGCTGGTGGATTTCCTCCGCACGCTGGCCAGCCCGAAGAAACGACGTTGAGTGAACGACGCTTATTACCTGGATCACCTGCGCCGAATGCGGCGCATGAACGATAGATGTTGACATGGAACGTCCACGGATAGCCGTGACCATGGGGGATCCCAACGGGATCGGACCAGAAGTGGTCCTGAAAACCCTGATGGACTCGCGCATATTGAAGTATATCGACCCGATCGTGGTAGGTTCGATAGCCGTCATGCGGCGCTACGCCAGGCTCGTGCCGATGCTACCCGAACAGATCCGCGAGGTGAGCGATCTCGACGATACCTCGCCGGCCCAGGCCGGCATCCGGGTGTACGACGCCTTCGGCGGTCATGAGCCGGTGATCCAGCTCGGTGAGATCACCGAAGCCGGCGGCCGCGCCTCCATGCGAGCCGTAGAAGCGGCCGTCGATCTCTGCCTCGGCGGCCAGGTGCAGGCGATGGTGACCGCCCCGATCTCGAAAGAGGCGATTGCGATGGCCGGCTATACGAACCGTGGCCACACCGAGTTTATCGTCCAGAAAACGGGGGTGAGCGGGCATACGATGATGATGGTGGCCGACCAACTCCGCGTGGGCCTCCTCACCGAACACGTGCCCCTCGCCGAGGTGCCGGCGATGGTCACCGTCGCCGCCATCGGGGATAAACTGCGCCTCATGACCTCCAGCTTGATCCGCGACTTTGGCGTCGAACGCCCGCGGATTGCCGTGCTGGGCCTGAATCCGCACGCCGGCGACGGCGGGCTGCTGGGCCGTGAAGAGATGGAAACCATCCTACCGGCCATCGAGGCCGCTTGCGAAGAAGGGGTCCACGCCTTCGGCCCGTTTCCGGCCGACGGCTTCTTCGCCATCGGCATGTATCGCAATTACGACGGCGTCCTGGCCATGTATCACGATCAGGGGCTAATCCCGTTTAAGACCCTGGCCTTCAGCACCGGTGTCAACTACACCGCCGGCCTGCCGATCATCCGGACTTCGCCGGATCACGGGACGGCGTTTAATATAGCCGGGAAGGGGGAAGCCGACCCCGGAAGCATGCGCAGCGCGGTATTTCTGGCGCTGGATATCGTCCGCCGGCGCATGCGCGCCGCCACGTAAATCGTTCACGGCCCAGGGCGGGAATCGGCGATTTTCCGGGCCGGCGTATCTGACGTGTCGAATCTACCCGTACATTCTCTTTATATCCTCCAACCCGGAACACACGCTTCTCCCCATGCACACGCCGGATCTCGTCGAAGTTGCCCCGTATAGCGCCATAGCCCGGGGATACGATCTCATCATGGAGCATGTGTCGTACGAATACTGGGCCGCCTTCACGGACAAGGTCCTCCACGAATTCCATCCGACGCCGCGGCGGATTCTTGAGCTGGGGTGTGGGACCGGGACGTTCGCCGTGGCGCTTCAGCCGTTGCGAGACTACGATTATGTCGGCACCGACCGGTCCGCCGAGATGATCGAACAGGCCCGCGTCAAGGCCGAGGAAGCCGAGGTGCCGGCGCGTTTTGAGGTACAGGACTTCACGCGTTTCCAGTGCGACGAACCCTTCGATGCGGCCGTGTTGCTGTACGACGGGCTCAACTACGCACTGGACGCCGCGTCGCTCGAGGCGTTGTTTGCCTGCACCTTTGATGCACTCAAACCAGGGGGACTGTTTTTCTTCGATCAGAGCACGCCGGCGAATTCGATCAACAACGAGGCGTTTTTTGAGGACGAAGGGGACGACGACGATTTTTCGTACGTTCGCGGAAGCCACTATGACCGCGAGACCCGGCTACACACTACGACCTTCGAAGTGTATGTCGACGAGCGCGCCTACTTCGAGCGCCATGTACAGCGGGCCTATACAATCGACGAAGTCCGCGCGCCGGTGCTCAAGGCCGGCTTCGAAATTGTCACCACGTTCGACGGATTCACCTCGCAGGCCGCCACGGAGATATCGGAACGGGTGCACTGGATCGTCCGTCGGCCGGCCTGAAATATCGGCGAGGCGCCTCTACGATCGTGTGCATCGTTGCATGTGATGCTTGATAGTTCGAAACTTACGCCCCTTGAGCGCCATTAGCGCTCTTTTACGACGCCAATCCCGGGTTTAATGTGATCGAGTTCAAAAACGTATCTGTCGCGTACGAATTGCCGAACGGGTTACGGCGTTCGGTGCTGGAAAATGTCTCCCTCCGGGTGGATCAGGGTGAGCTGGTGTATCTCATCGGGCAGACCGGCAGCGGGAAGAGCACCCTGCTGCGGATGTTGTACATGGATCTGCTGCCCGATCAGGGGGTGACACGCGTCGGAGACTACCGATCGGACACCATCAAGGAGAAGGACATCCCCTATCTGCGTCGCTCGCTCGGGGTGATCTACCAGGATTTTCAGCTCCTGCCGGACCGCACCGTATACGATAACGTCGCCTTCGCCCTGCACGTGACGGGGAAAAGCGGCAACATCGTCCGATCACGCGCCATGGCGGTTCTTGCCCGCGTCGGCCTCTCCCACAAAAGCAAACGCTTCCCCCACGAGATCTCCGGCGGCGAACAGCAGCGCGTGTCCGTGGCGCGCGCCCTCGTCAACGAGCCCTGGATCCTCCTGGCCGACGAGCCCACCGGTAACCTCGACCCCCGCGTGGCCGACGAAATCCACAAGCTGCTCCTCAGCCTGAATCAGCAGGGCATGACCGTGCTGATGGCTACTCACGACTACCGGCTCGTCAAAAAATACCCCTCGCGCACGCTCGCTCTGATGAACCAGCAGGTCGTGGAAGTACACCCACAATCGCTCTGAATCCTGATTTGCTACCCAGATTCAAGGAAGCTATATTGCCTCACCTTTTTTACTGGTGACACTAGCCTACCTGAAGTTGTATGGAGTATCTGGAGCATTTCATCGGTTTCATGAACAACCTGCTGGCGCCCGTGCTGGTGTTTTCACTGCTGGGCGTCGGTTTGGTCCTGACCATACGACTCGGGTTTATCCAGTTCCGCCGCCTCGGGCACGGGTTTGCGGTTACGACCGGTAAATACGACGATCCGGATACGCCGGGGGACGTATCGCACTTCCAGGCGCTTACGACGGCGCTCTCCGCCACCGTCGGCATCGGCAACATCGCCGGCGTGGCCATCGCCATCCACTGGGGCGGGCCCGGCGCGCTCTTCTGGATGTGGATGACGGCCCTGCTGGGCATGGCCACCAAGTACAGCGAGGTCACACTCGCCCAGCACTTCCGCGAACAACTCCCCGCCGACGGGAAGAACTGGGCGGGCTCGGTCGCCGGCGGCCCAATGTATTACATCGAAAAGGGCCTCGGGAAAGCCTGGAAACCCGTCGCCATCTTCTTCGCCTTCGCGCTGATGCTGACGTCGTTCCTGACCGGCAACGCGATCCAGGCGAATACCCTCGCCACGCAGATCTATCACAACTTCGGCATCGCAACCTGGATCACCGGGTTTATCACCGCCGGCCTCGTAGGGGTTGTCATCATCGGCGGCATCCGCCGTATTGGCGCCGTCACCGGGGTGCTGGCGCCGGCCATGGCGCTTATTTATGTCCTGGGCGCGGTCCTCATCATCTTCGCCAGCCCGAGTATGATCCTCACGGCGTTCGGGACGATCTTCGCCGAGGCGTTTAACCCCACCGCCGGCGTCGCCGGCACGGGCGTCGGCGTCTTCCTGCTGACGATGCAATACGGCGTCCAGCGCGGCCTTTTCTCCAACGAAGCCGGCCAGGGATCCGCCCCGATCGCCCACTCCGCGGCGAAAACGGACGAACCGGTCTCGGAAGGCGTCGTGGCGCTCCTCGAGCCCTTTATCGATACCATCATCATCTGCACGATCACGGGCATCGTGGTCGTCGGCACCGGGGTGTACGACGAACGCGTCGAAACCACGCTCGAGTTAAACGATGGCAACATCTCGTTTGTCGTTCCCGCCGGCAACGGCGGATTCACTTCGACGCCAAGCCCGGGGAGCTGGTCGGTCGCGAACGGCGAGCCGCTCGACGCCAACGGGGCGCTCATGGCGTATTTCGACGTCCCGGTCGATGGCCTGTACATCGACCCGGCGATGACCCAGCCGTTTACGGGCACGCTGCTTCCGGCCGAAGCGCGGGCGCAGGACGCCGCCGGCACAAGCTACAGCACCCTCTACGGCCGCGCGGTCCGCAGCAGCTCGCCCCTGACGACGCTCGCTTTCGAGCGCGGGCTCGAACCCCTCGGGCTCAGCTGGCTCGGACGCTACATCGTCCTCATCAGCGTCATTTTATTCGCGCTCTCCACGGCAATTAGCTGGAGTTACTACGGCGATCGATGCGCGCACTACCTCTGGGGGCAAAACGCCATCCTGCCCTACAAAGCAGTCTACGTCCTGATGCACTTCATCGGCGCCACGCTGGCCGTGACGACGATCTGGGATCTGGGCGACGTGGCGCTGGCGCTGGTGACGATTCCGAACGTGATTGCGCTCCTCCTGCTTTCCGGCCTCGTCAAGAAGCTCACGGACAGCTACTTCGAGCGCCGTGCCTGGGAGAAGGTGACGGTGAAGAAGAAAACAAAGACCACGATGTAAAACGTACCGGTTTACAGGGCCTCGATCTATTGAGCCCTGATAACCTGAAGACCTGGTACCCAGTGACCGCCCGGACGTTTGCCTCGCTGACGGTTGTAGACCACCCGCTGCTCCAGCGCGACCTGACCGTCTTGCGTGACCGCCTCACGCCGCCAGGCCTGTTTCGAGAGCGCCTCTCCGACGCCGCCTCGATTCTCGCGTACGAGGCCATGCGGAGCCTCCGTGTGACCAGCGTGTCCGTCGAGACTCCCCTCGAAACAACCACGGGCAGCCGGCTGGCCGACGATGTCGTCGTGGTCTCGATCCTTCGGGCCGGCCTGGGCATGGTCGACGGATTCGTGCGCTTCGTGCCCGAAGCCCGGATCGGCCACCTGGGGATGTATCGCGATGAAGAGACCCGCCGGCCGGTAGACTACTACAGCAGCATCCCCCGGAATATCGAGGACTCGATGGTGTTTGTCGTGGATCCCATGCTCGCTACCGGGGGGAGCGCCTGTGCCGCCATCGACCATCTCAAAAAAGGCGGCGGCCGCCGCTTTGCCTTCGTTTGCCTCGTCGCGGCCCCGGAAGGCGTGCTACGCCTCAGCCGGCGGCATCCAGACGTTTCGATCATGGCGGCGGTGCTGGATCGAGAGCTGGACGAGCGAGCCTACATCCGCCCCGGCCTGGGCGACGCCGGCGATCGCACGTTTGGCACCCTCTGAACCCTCGGCGTCACGAAAAGGGTCGTATCAGAGTGGGACTCAGACCCCGCGGAGCCGCCCACAATTCGAGAAGATCGACTTCCAGGCCCCCGGCAACTCTCAATGAGCATGTACGTGGACGGATGTCACAGAGCTGTGACGAATGGGCACACGTTTTGTCTTGAGGAAATTAGTTCACACCAAGACAACGTGATGATCCATGCATCAGACCTTCACCCCTACCCAGGACCGCACCCCGCTCTCGATTCGCCTCAAACTGCGTATGAAAGACGGGTTCGCTCAGACGCAGGATTGCCTTCGGGCTTCCCGCTTCGCGCTCGCCGGCTCCTCGATGCCCGCACCGCAGCCGGTCATGCAGCCGTTCACCTCGCGCTTCCGCGTCAATAGGTAAAACGCCCCGTTCGTCTACTACCCCCGATCCGCCCCACGCGGATCCTACCGACTTTCCAGGATCTGGCTGGTGATTGCACACCCACTGGCTTCCGTTCTTCTCCTCGGCCTGGCGAGGACATGCTGCGCATCGCGCGAAACGTCAACCGAACTCCTGCTGGAATTCAGTTGGCGTTTTTTTGTGCGCAGGCAACAACCGGGTGTGATTGGCGCTCTGACCGCTGACTCGAACGGTTATCCCGACCTCCTGCCTGCGAATGCGTCGTGTTGCGAATGTCGTGCATGATTTCGCTATCTTACCCCGCTTTATTACCCACCTTTCCCATCGTACGATGCAGCGGGCGCGAATCGTTCTCATTTGCCTATCCTTCCTGGGACTATCTTTTCTGACCAGCATCGTCGTCCCTCCGGTCGCGGCGCAATCGGATTCCCCGATACAGGTGCCCAAGGCGATTCTATCGGGCATCCCGTATCACGTCGAAGTCGACCCCTCGGTAGGATCACAGACCGGCCTCACCGTTCGCGCTGGCGGGCAAACCTACCCGGTGACGGTCGACCCGGAGACCGGCGTGGCATCGAGCGAGGCCATCGTGGCGCTATCCAGCGGGCTGGTGCAGATAGAACTGCTGCGCGACGGGGCGGCTATTGCATCGGCATCGCGACGTGTCATTCCGGGCTGGCTCGCTATCGTCCCCCCCTTGCTTGCCATCCTCGTCGCTCTTCTCTTCAAGCGGGTGATCCCGGCGCTTTTCCTGGGTATCTGGGTGGGGGGATGGGCGGCGGCCGGCCTGTCGTTCGCCGGCGTATTTACCAGTTTGCTCGATACCCTGAACGTCTACGTGCTAGACGCCCTGGCCTATCGCGACCATGCCTCCATCATCATCTTCACCCTCATGATCGGGGGGATGGTGGGCATCATCTCAAAAAACGGCGGCACTCAGGGTATTGTAAATGGGATCGTGGGATGGGCCCGCACGGCGCAACGGGGGCAGCTGGCCGCCTGGGCGCTGGGCATTGTGATTTTTTTTGACGATTACGCCAATACCCTCGTCGTTGGCAAGACGATGCGGCCGGTGACCGATCGCTTAAAGGTCTCGCGCGAGAAGCTGGCGTATATCGTCGACTCTACGGCGGCGCCGGTCGCGAGCGTCGCCCTGGCCACCACCTGGATTGGCTACGAAGTGGGCCTCATCGGGGACTCCGTCAATCAGATCGATGGGTTTAACGAGTCGGCCTATTCGATCTTTCTGAACTCGCTCGGCTACAGTTTCTACCCCTTGCTGGCGGTTTATTTTGTCTTTATGGTCGCCTGGCTCCGTAGGGATTATGGGCCCATGTATACCGCCGAGATGCGCGCGCGCACCACGGGCGCCGTGTCGGGAGTGAGTGAATCCGCCGCGGCGATGAACGACGACACGCACGAAATCGCGCCGATCGCCGGCAAGCCGCAACGTGCGTTTAATGCCGGCATTCCAGTGGGAGTATTGATCCTCGGAGTTATGGTGGGGCTGTATACGAGCGGCGAGGGCGAGACCCTGCGCGACATCATCGGCAGCGCCAACTCGTACCAGGCGCTCATGAATGGATCGCTGGCCGGCGTGCTCGCCGCCATCTTGCTCTCGGTCGGGCAACGCATCCTCACCCTCGAGCAGACGATCGAGGCCTGGTATGCCGGCCTCAAGTCGATGATGCTCGCCATGATTATCCTCATCATGGCCTGGGCGCTGTCGTCCGTCACCGAGGTGCTGCACACGGCCGAGTTTCTCGTGTCGGTGCTGGGGGACTCGATCGCCCCGGGCTTCATCCCGACGCTGGTGTTCCTTCTGGCCGCCGCCACCGGTTTTGCCACGGGGTCCAGCTGGGGCGCCATGGGTATCCTCATGCCGCTCGTCATTCCGCTCGCGTGGGCGGTACTCGAAGTCAATGCGCTGGCGGATCCATCGCATTATTTCATCATCTACTCGACCGTCGCCTGCGTGCTGGCCGGCTCGGTCTGGGGAGACCACTGCTCGCCCATCTCGGACACCACCATCCTGTCGTCCATGGCGTCGAGCTGCGACCACATCGCCCACGTGCGCACCCAGTTGCCGTATGCGTTTACCGTCGGCGGCGTGGCCGTCCTGGCGGGGACGTTGCCGACCGGCTTTGGAATGCCGTGGTGGATTTCGATGGGAGTTTCCGCCCTGATCCTGTATGCCATCCTGCGGTTTTATGGCCGAGAAGTGGACCCGGCGGAA
>JAWXAX010000281.1 GCA_034439735.1 Rhodothermales bacterium
GCAGACCGCGGCCAGAAAGGCGCCGGCAAACAGGCAGCCGGTAAGCGAGCGAATCCCGGAGCAGGCCTCGACTACTCCGACGCGACCGTTCGGCAGGACCAGCACGTTTCCTTCCTGAATCATCGGATAGCCGAAAAAGCTGAAAAGTCCGAACACGACCGCCACCACCCGGCGCAGGAGGAACAGGCTCACCGAGTTCTCCACGGCGCTCAGCATCGGCGCCGAAATCATCCAGATCAGCGCCGGAAAGACGAAAAGGGCGACCGCCGCGAGGCGCGCATCGCTCAAGAGCGCGCCCCACAGCGAGCCGGGAGCCACGGAACCGATCCGGCCGGCCGGCGTATTGAAATAGATCATACCAAGCACAATGCCGCCGAAGCCCGCCGCCAGCGCGAGCGACCCGGGCTGGGTGCTGCCGAAGCCTGCCCGATACAGTCCGCCGAAAAGAAACAGGCCGAGCCCGGCGACAAGGGCTGCGGCAAAGCCGAATCCCAGGGCGTTTCTGGCCAGCGCCGGCAGCGGTATCGGTTCGGTCGACTTCACAATCGACCGCAAGCGCGGCCAGCGGTCTGCCACGACGTATCCGACCAGGATCGGCACGAGCCAGCCGAATAGGTAGTCGGGTTTGAGGCGCCACCAATAGGCCTGGTCCACCGTCAAAAAAATCACGAAGCACAGCCCGACGAAAAGCGCGCCGAGCAATCGATCCGGTACATCCTGTCGCAGTCGGGCAAGCATGGCATCAATGGGGGACAAACTTGATACCGGCGCGGCACCCGCGCAAACCGATTCACCACCCGCCATGAAACGATTGGATGGCGGCGAGCGGCGCCTCGGCGGCCGGTCGCGTTACATGCAGGTCACGCCCGGGGATCGCTCTCGACGGTGATGCATTCAACACCACTGTGCGCGTCCCCGTCCATGACTAGCGCCCGTCTGCAGGATGCCCGCAGTGCCTATCCGGCGAAAGCTGCGGCGCCAGAGTTTAGGCCGTCCGAACGGGAGTCCGCCGTTACTGCGCTCACCGCAATCCATCTCTGCTTCCTGCCTTGGGCTCTTGGAACCATGCACGTGGAGAGCCAGCTGGTGAGCCTCGCCCTCGGCGCGCTCGGCTTCGCGGTGGCGGCGTGGCCGGGTTCAAAATCGCGGCCCGCCGCCGCCCTCCTTCGATTTCCTGTCTTCTGGGCCGGACTTGTCCTGCTCGTGCTGATCACAGTTCAAGCCCTGAACCCGGCTTGGAAATACTCGCGCGATGATACTGGGTGGTGGCTTGAATCCTTAAGCCACGTGCCGTGGCTGCCCGCCGGGATCGGCGCGCCGCTCGATCGCTCCAACCCGTGGCGCGCGCTCATCGTGTTGGGCTCACTGTGGCTGCTGCTCGGCGCGATCTGGATCGGCGTCCGCCGCCAAGTGAGTTTAGAGCGTCTGTTTGCAGTGCTGATCGGAAACGCCGTCCTGCTCGCCGCGCTGGCGCTCGCCCAAAAATTGGCGGGGGCAAAGGAGATATTCTGGACTTACCGGCCGAGCAACGAGTCGTTCGTCGCAAGTTTCATTTATCCGAACCACGCCAGTCCGTACTTCAATCTCATGGCGGCCGTGGCGCTCGGACTGGCGTGGCAGCGTTATCGGCGCGTTCGAGTCGGGCGGGCGGGCATCGCCGGCGCTCGGCTGCTCACGGTCGCCGCTGTGCTCTGCGGGATCGCCGTCGTCTTCACGTTCTCGCGCGCCGCAATCGTTTTGCTGCTGGGATTCGCGTGCGCGATCGGGCTCGTGATCGCGATCCGGCGGTCCTCGCCGCAAAAACACTCCTCCGAGCACCCGGAGTTCCTGCCCCTCGCCCTGGGCCTCGTGCTCGCTCTCGGGGCGGGCCTCGGATCGCTCACTGCGGACCGACTGCAGGTCCGGTTCGCGCCCCTACTCACGGACCCGGCGGCAACCGCGCTCAGCCGACGGGTCGCCAGCCAGGCTACCGCGGAGATGTTCCTCGATCGCTGGATTTGGGGATGGGGTGCAGGCTGCTTCCGGCATGCCTTTCCCTTGTTTGCCCGCCATCATCCGCAGATCTACGGTGACGACTCCACCGGGCGAAAATACTGGGAGCATGCCCATAACGACCTGTTGCAATTTCCCGCCGAACTGGGCGTTGTCGGGATGGCTCCGCTGGGTTTCGCCGCACTGTGGGCGGCACGCCGGCTGGTCCGAAAGAGGTTCTGGCGTCAACCGACGGCCTTGAGCGGGATCGCGGGCTGCGGGATTACGCTCTTGCACGCTTCGGTCGATTTCGTGTTCCAGAATCCTGCGGTGCTTCTTACTTGGGGTACGGTTCTCATCGTCCTTCTTCGGTGGCCTGACGCACAGCCGCCCATGCCTGCCACCGGCCGACCCGCGCGAATCCCGGCGCAGGATCAACCACCGCCCGATTCGACATAGGGTGTGTATTCAGGGACCAGCCGCTTCAGCGCCGCCCGAATAGCCGGCGGTTCCTGGGCGGCGATCTGCCTCAGGTCGTCCAGCCAGGCGCAGGACCCGGCGAGTTCGGAATCGCGCAGCTGAAAGATGCGCGGATGAGCCGTCCGGGTGTGCAGTTCATTGGTGTGGCACAACTCCTCGTAGAGTTTTTCGCCCGGCCGCAGACCGGTGACCTTGATCTCGATGTCGACGTCGGGCTCATAGCCGCTCAGCTCGATCATTTGGCGGGCCATATCGAGAATCTTCACCGGCTCGCCCATATCCAGGATGAAAATCTCTCCGCCCGTCCCCATCGTCGCCGCCTGCAACACGAGGCCCGTCGCCTCCGGTATGGTCATGAAGTAACGCGTCATTTCCGGATGAGTGACAGTGACCGGTCCGCCTTGGGCGATCTGCCGCCGGAAAGTCGGAATAACGCTTCCGCTGGACCCGAGTACATTTCCAAATCTCACCGCCATGAACGCGGTAGGGTTCGCCTTCGCTTGTTGCAGATTCTGCAGCGCGATTTCAGCGAGCCGCTTGCTGCAGCCCATGACGCTGGTCGGATTGATCGCCTTGTCGGTTGAAATCAGCACGAACTTGGCGACGCCGGATTCACCCGCCAGCCGCATCAGGTCGGCGGTCGCGAGGGTGTTGTTCTTCAACGCCTCGCCCGGCTGCCGTTCCATGAGGGGCACATGCTTGTGCGCGGCAGCATGAAACACGATTTCCGGCCGGTTCCGGAGGAACACGTGGCGGATCGACTCCTGGTCGGTGATATCGACAATCAGGGGGACGACCCGGGAACCATGTTCATGCTGGACGAGTTCCTGTTCGATCTCGAACAGCGCAATCTCCGCCTGCTCCACCAGCACAAGGCGGGAGGGACGGTGAGCGAGAATCTGGCGGCACAGTTCACGGCCGATGCTGCCACCTGCACCCGTGACCAACACCACGCGGTCACGCAGCAACCGGGCGATCGAATCGCCATCGAGATTCACCGCAGACCGGCCGAGGAGATCCTCGATCGCCACCGGGCGGGAGCGGTCCACCCTGACCTCCCCCGAGGCCAGCTGGGTGAAGGACGGAATGATCAACGTGGCCGCACCGATCCGACGGCCAAGCTCCACGATCTCCTTGACTCGTTTCGGGGACGCTTCGGTGAGCGTAATGACCAGTTCGTTCACTCCCAGGAGCGGGGCGATTTGGAGCAGTCGCTCCACGCGCCCGAACACCGGAAGGCCATGAATGCTGCGGCCCACGAGGAGTGGATCCTCGTCGAAAAAACCAACGGGCACCATCCCTGAGCCCCCGCGCTGAAGAAGATCCTTCGCGACCGCCTCGCCCACATCGCCCGCTCCGATGATCGCGACCCGGCGCTCCCATCCTCCAGCTCGGGCGCGACCGGACATCGACCAAGTGCGGGCCAGCCGGAGCGACAGGCGAAACGAGCAGACCAGCGCCACGCTCAAGACAAAATCCATCACGATGACTCCGCGGGGCGGCGCGGCCTGGGTCTCGGCAAAGAACCAGAGGCCGAACATCAATCCCGACACCGTGACCATCGCGAGCACCACCGCCCGAAAATCAGCCAGGCCGAAATAACTGAGGACGCTCCGAAACTGGCCGAACGAACCGAGCAGGAA
>JAWXAX010000282.1 GCA_034439735.1 Rhodothermales bacterium
ATCCGTGACCGACGCCGCGTACTGGAGCACCCGGCCGTCGCTGAAGAAGGTGGTATTGCCCTGAAGCGCGAGCGTCACCGCCGGCGGCTCGTTGCCGAAGCGGACGGTCAGCGAGGCGGTGCTGGTAGCGCCGGCAGCGTCCGTCACGGTGACTGTAGGCCGGTACGTGCCGGGCTGGTCGAACGTAAACGTCGCCTCCGCCGTCGTGGCCTGGACGGCGTTGCCCCCCATCATCTGCCAGGCGTAAGAAAGCGTATCGCCGTCCGGATCAGAGGCCGAGGCCGTGAACGTCACCGTGAGTGGGGAAGCGCCTTCGAGACGGTCGGCGAGGGCGGCGACTTCGGGCTGGAGGTTGCCCCGTTCGTAGGTGATGCGGCTCAGGCGGGCGTCGACGTTGCGCGTGAACCAACCGGTGCCGTATTCGAGGACGTAGAGGATGCCGGAATCGCTGAACATCATGTCGATCGGATTCCGGAAACGGGTGCCCGGCATGAAGGGATCGAGCTTGAGCAGGTTGCCTTCATCGTCCATCGTGGCATTGAGCACCCAGCCGCGGATCCAGTCGTACACGAACAGCTTGCCGTCGAAGTATTCCGGAAACGTGCCCGGGCGCTGGGTGAACAGGTCGGCATAAAAGACCGGGCCAGCCATGGCGTTACGCCCGCCGGCGCCCACGATGGGGAACTCGGGCGACTCGGCGTAGGGGTACCAGATAAACGCTTTCTGCGCCGGCGGGAGCTCGCGCCGGCCCGTATTGTTGGGCGAGTCGTTGATCGGGGCGGCAGGATCGAACAAGTCGCCGGATTTCCCCGTGGCGAAGTCGTAGTCCCGATACGGCTTAGTATCCCCCACAAAAAACGGCCAGCCGAAGTTGCCGGCCTGGCGGGCCTGGTTCACCTCGTCGTGTCCGCGGGGGCCGCGGAGGGGGTTGTCTTCGCCGGCGTCGGGGCCGACTTCTCCCCAGTACAGGAAGCCGGTTTTCTGGTCGATGCTGATCCGGTACGGGTTACGGTTGCCCATCACATAGATTTCCGGGCGGGAGAGCGAGTCGCCCACGGGGAAGAGATTCCCGGCGGGGATGGTGTAGGTCCCATCCGGCTGCGGGGTGATGCGCAGGATCTTGCCACGCAAGTCGTTCGTGTTGCCGGGGCCGGCCTGGCCGTCGAACGGCGCGCGGCCGGCGCGTTCGTCGATCGGCGCGAATCCATCCGAAAAAAACGGGTTCGTGTTGTCGCCGGTGGAGAGAAAGAGGTTGCCATCCGGCCCGAACTCGATCGAGCCGCCGGTATGGCAACATTCCTGGCGCTGGACGCGCACCTGGAGCATCTTCTTTTCGCTGGCGCGGTCGAGCGTCTGGCCGTCGAATACAAAACGGGAGAGCTGCTGGATGGGCTCGTCGCCCGGGACCGAATAATACAGGTAGATCCACTGGTTTGTGGCGTAGTTCGGGTCGAGCGCGAGGCCCATGAGACCGTCCTCGTGGGTGGTATTGACCTCAAGCATCTCGACGACGCGGCCGGCGGCGGTGGCAGGGTCGTACAGCTTCAGGGCGCCTTTCCGCTCGGCGAAGAGGATGCGGCCGTCGGGGAGGAGTTCGAGTTCGGTGGGTTCGTCGAGGTTGTCGAGGAAGATGGTCTGGACGAAGCGTCGTTCCTCCGGCGGACGACGGGTGCGTGCCCGGGTGTAATCCAGCCCGCCCTCGCCAATGGCGTAGCGGATGCCGCCAAGGAGGTGGGCGCGGAACTCCGGCTCGTCGTAGCTCTCCGCCGTATGGCCGCCGGCGGTGTAAAACGAGCGCCCGCCGTCGAAGGCCTGATACCAGGCGACGGGGTGCGCCTCGCCGTGGATGCCGCCCTGGTAGGAGGATTCGTCGACCGTGAGGACAACCTGGACGTCCGGCGAGACGTCCGCGAAATTCGGCCACTCATCGGAGCGGCTCCAGGAGGCCGGCAGCGCTTCCGTGGACGGATGCGCGGCGTCGACCACCCGCTGGGTGGCCGGCTGGACGTTCGATGGCTCGGCCGGATGGCTGTGGTAGCGGGCGCCGACGAGGCGGGTGAACCAGGGCCAGTCGGTTTCCGTCTCGATGGCCGAGTGGATGCCGACGAACCCGCCGCCGGCCTGGACGAAGCGTTCGAGGTCGGCCTCCCGGGCGTAGTTCAGGACATCGCCGGTAGTATGGAGGAAGACGACGGCATCCACGTTGCGGAGGGTCGATTCGGTGAGGGCAGCGGGGTCGTCCGTGGCTTCGACGGAAAAGTTGTTGTCGGCCCCGAGGGCGCGGAGGGCGGCGACGCCGGCGCCGGTCGAGGCGTGGCGATAGCCCTCGGCGCCGGTGAACACGAGGATGTGGGCCGGGTCGGACGGGGTGGTGGTGCAGGCAGAAATAAAGAGAAGGGGGAGAATGCAGGCGAAGCGCTTCACAGGATATGCGGAATCGGGTGTGGGGAATCGGATGGGATGATACAGGAATCAACTCACTCGAACATACAGCACATCATTCAGATTGCCCACCATCCCTATGAAAAGCGAACGGCCCGACCCATCGTTAGATGAGCCGGGCCGATGTCAACGAGACGCGCTCGGTTAGAAGCGGCAGCCGTTGTCGAGCAACTGCTGGAGCGTCTTCTGCGCCTTTTCGACATCGCCGGAGTTGATCGAGTCGATCATCTTGTCGAACATCCGGTCGCAGTTGAACGCGCTCATGGCCGAAGCCGTGTTCATCAGCGGCATGGCCGCGATCACGGGGAGGGCCCAGCCGGCGCGCAGCATGGAGCGACGCGAGAAGGCCTTCTTTTCAGCCGCATGGAGCAACTGATCCGTAGCCGGCGTCACTTCGTGTGTGTTGTTTTCTAGCATAGGTTATACCTCGAAAGGCTTGTTATTGCCTGGTCAAAAAACCGTGCAACCACCTCCCCATGACGGTGCACTTGCGTGCACCATACAGGATTAGCAGCGGCACCCGTTGGCCTGCAACTCGGCGCGAATCGCCGCGGCGCCCTTACGATCGCCCGACTGGAGGGCATCGAGGAAGCGTTGGAGATTGCGGTCGCAGTTGTAGCCACTCATGGCGGACGCCGTGTTCAGCAGCGGGACAGCCGCAATCACCGGCAGTGCCCAGGCGGCGCGCATCATCGCGCGGCGCGAGATGACCTTCTTTTCGGCCGTCTCGAGCAGCTGTTCAGCTGCGGTCGCCTTTTCGTTGGTTTGTTCACTCATACCGTTCACCGATCGGGGTAGCCCTCACAGGCATAACCCATTTAGTTGTTGGAACGTACTTGCAGTTGATTATTACCCGAGCAAATTGCTTACCTATTTATGGCCCTTGCCACCACCGGATCCCTGGCCCCAACCGCCGCCGTTGCCGGGACCGCCGCCGTTGCCGGGACCGCCGCCGTTGCCGGGCCCGCCGCCGTTGCCGGGACCGCCGCCGTTGCCGGCACCACCGCCGTTGCCGGGACACCCGCCGCTACCGC
>JAWXAX010000283.1 GCA_034439735.1 Rhodothermales bacterium
GCGCAGGCGGGGACCCAGAAAAATGCCAGTCTAATGGCTGGATTACTTCGTAAGTCGCTTCGCTCGTTTCCCGCCTTCGCGGGAGCCTGCCCCCGGCTTAGACCAGGGAAAGAGGCAACTTGTGGACTGTCAGCGCCAGAATATGCGTCTCAACTCCTGATTCGCCATAATCACTAATCATTACTCGCTAATCAAGGATGTGCAACCTCCACTACACTATGTCGTACTCGGCCTAGTACTATGTCGAAACAGACTTAGCTCCTCATGCACTCCAGACGCCTCCTCGCGGCCTCCCTCGAACCGGTGATGTTATCGTTGCTGGCCGAGGGGCCGAAATACGGCTACGAAATCATCCAGCGCACCCGCCGGCTCTCGCAGGGCCGCATCCAGTGGTCCAACAGCCAGCTCTACCCCCTCCTCCATCGACTGGAAACCGACGGGCTCGTCGAGGCCTTCTGGGAGGCGTCGGACAACGGGCCGGACCGGAAGTACTACCGCCTCACCCCGCGGGGCCACGAGGCGCTGGCGGTGACCAAAAACGAATGGCGCGCGATGCACGCCCTCTTCGCCGAGTTGTGGGGTCCTGAATTCACCGTTGGATTGGCCGACTGAGGCGGCGCCTATGTTCGATCTGGAAACAGTCATCGCCACGTGGCGGCATCAATTCAAGTACACCCCGGCATTCGGCGCGGCAGATCTCGACGAGATGGAGCGGCATCTACGCGACCAGGTATCGGACCTCGTCGCCGGCGGTACGCCTCTCGAAACCGCCTTCCGCCTGGCCGTCGCCGAGATGGGCGGCCTGCCCGATGCGACGCCGGAATTCGAAAAGATGCGCTGGCGCAAAGCGCGGCACGAAGGCCGGCTCCGCGAGGAGCTCGAAGTCGCCTGGGCGTTAGGACGCCGTAATATCCAGCTGGCCTACCGCAACCTCTGGCGCGATCGCGTGCCCGCCGCGATCAACATCCTGGGCCTATCCATCGCCCTGGCCTGCTGCATCACCGTCTATGTCTTCCTGACCACCTGGTATGTCCTCGACAGCTTCCACGAACACGGCGAGCGGGTGCTCCTCGCCCAGCACGAGGTGAACCGGTACGACCAGCGCCAGACCTGGGGATCGGTGCCGCTACCGCTCGGGCCGGCGCTGGAGGCGGATCTCCCGCAGGTCGAACACGCTGTGCGCGTAAACCGTCAGGGGGTCGCCATCCGCCGGGGAGAAGCCCGGTTCGACGAAGCCATCACCTTCGTCGACCCCGCCTTTTTTGATGTCGTCACTTTTCCGCTTGCAACCGGGAGTCCAGCCGCCCTCCGCGATCCGTCGGCCGTAATTCTGAGCGCCCCGATGGCCGTGCGATTGTTCGGCGACGCCGATCCGGTGGGCGAGGTACTGGACGTTACCTTCAATCAGCGGGAGCCGCGCTCGCTCATCGTGGCCGGCGTGCTCCATCCGTTCCCCACCACCAACGGCTTCCGATTCGACCTGCTCATGGGGTTCGACGCCCAGTACGAACTCGGCCTCGCCCGGCGGGATGATTGGAGTGAGATGGTGGGCGGACTCCTCCTGCTTGCCCGCGCCGCCACCGACCTCCCCGCCATCACCGCGCAGATGCAGCGTTACGTGCCCGCCCAGAACGCCGCCGCTCCAGACTGGCCCATCCGCTCTTTCGGGGTGGATACCTTCACCGACCCGTCGCCCGGCGCCTACCGGATCCGCGGGCGGATGTCCGAGGCGGCCGATCCCACCCTGACGGCACTGCTCGTGGCCATCGCCGGCTTTATGCTGCTGCTTTCTGTCTTTAACTACATCAACATCTCCCTGGGAACGGCATCGAGACGTCTCAAAGAAATCGCCCTTCGAAAAGTGATCGGCGGGAATCGCCGGCAACTGGTCGTCCAATTCATGACGGAGAATGTCCTGCTTTGCCTGATCGCCCTGCTGATCGGCCTTGTCCTGGCGCGGCTGGTGATGGTGCCCGTCTTTAATGCCACGTTTGTCCTGAATCTCGAGCTCGCCTTCTGGGAGCACCTGGGCTTCTGGGCCTTTGCCGTGGGGCTGCTGCTGGCCGTCGGAATAGCGTCCGGCGGCTATCCCGCGTTATATGTCGCCTCGTTCGAGCCCACGGCCATCTTCCGGGGCCGGACCCGTCTGGCCGACAACGCCTGGTTCACCCGCGCCTTCCTCACATTCCAGTTCGTGCTGGCGTTTATCTCCGTCATCCTCAGCGTCGTCGTGTCCATGAACAGCCGCTACCTCATCCGGCAGGACTGGGGCTACGATCCGACTCAGACGCTGGTGTTCGAACTTGAAGACACCAGCCAGTATCCCGCTTTCCGAGACCAACTGGCGCAACACAACGGCGTGGTATCGGCCGGCGGCGCCGAGACCCACATCGGGCGGACGAGCCAACTAATCGATCTCGCCCTGCCCGACGAAACGACGCTGAGGGTGCTACGCTACGACGTCGATCCCACCTACCTGCAAACCCTTGGCCTGCCACTGGTTGAAGGCCGGCTCTTCGACTCCGCCCGTGCGGGCGAAGCGGGTCAATCCGTGGTGGTGAACGAACGGTTTGTTCGGGCGATGGGATGGGAGGCTCCGCTGGGCCGGCTCGTGCGGCTGGACACGACACAATTGACCGTCGTGGGCGTCGTGCGGGACTTCTCCTTTTTCCTCCTCGTCGAGCCCCAGCCGGCCCTGCTCGTCGCCAGCGATGCCGCCGCCTTCCCATATCTGACGCTTCGCTTAAAACGCGACCAGATTGCGGAAGTAGAGGCCTATGCGCTATCGACCTGGAAGCGCCTGTACCCGGATACGCCGCTCACCCATTTTCGCCAGACGGCGGTATTCGACGACACCTACCAGCAGTACAACGGCGTGGCGCGCACGGTGAATTACCTCGCCGGCCTGGCCCTGCTGATTGCCAGCATGGGGTTATTCGGACTGGCCTCTCAGAATATTTCGCGCCGGATGAAAGAAATCAGCATCCGCAAAGTGGTCGGCGCCTCGTTGACCCGCATCACCGTGCTGGTCAACCGGCGGCTCATCACCCAACTCGCCCTGGCCGGCGCCATTGCCACCGCCCTGTGCGTCATCGGCCTCACCTTGCTGCTCGACAACATTCGGGACACCGTCCCCATCGCCCACATGCCCCTCACCCCGTTGCCGTTCCTACTGTCCTACGGCATCGTCATGGCCTCCACCGCCCTCGCCGTCGGCTCCCAGACCTACAAGATCGCCGCCACCAACCCGGCGGAGGTCCTGCGGGGAGAATAGTTGGTTGCAGGTTGGCAGGTTGCAGGTTGACAGGTTATCTGGAGTCACGATGGTGCAGCCCGGAAGAGCAGAAGCTTCTCATCGTATGCAGGATCCATTGCCTTCCGCAGAGTATCTTGGTAAAAGAACTTGCCAACCTGCAACTTGCCAACCTGCAACCAACTTATGCACCAATCCTGGATTACCCGTGTTGGCGGGCCGGACGTCTTCGAGTACCGCGAGGCCCCTACCCCCGAGCCCGGTCGGGGAGAGGTACGAGTGCGCGTCAAGACCTGCGGCGTCAACTTCGCGGATGTGATGGCGCGGCGCGGGATGTACCCGGATGCCCCGCCGCTGCCCACGGTGGTCGGCTACGAGGTGGCGGGAACGATCGAGGCCGTCGGCGCCGGGGTTACGCGCGCCGTCGGCGAGCCCGTGCTGGCGTTCACCCGGTTCGGTGGCTACAGCAGCCACGTCGTCCTCCCTGCCGGCCAGGCCGTGCCGCGCCCCGCCGGCATGTCGGTAGAGGACGCCGCGGCGCTGCTGGTGAACTACATCACCGCCTTCCAGGCCATGGTGATGATGGGTGGAATTAGGCGGCCGGAGGAGATCGGCCGGCCCGTCCGTGTGCTCGTCCTGGGCGCCTCGGGTGGCGTGGGGACGGCGGCGGCCGACCTGGGGCGGTATTATGGCGCCGAGTTGTTCGGCGCGGCGTCGGCCTCCAAACACGCGTACCTGGCCGAACGCGGCTACGCCCATGCACTCGACTACCGCCAGGCCGGCTGGGAGAAGCAGGCGAAAGCGCTCACCGGCGGGCATGGGTTTGATCTCATCCTCGACCCCATCGGCGGGGAAAGCTGGCAGCGTGGGTTCGACTTGCTCGCGCCGGCCGGGCGGATGGTGATGTTCGGGTTTTCGACGGCGCTCGAAGCCGGCAAAAAACTCGGCAAACTCGCGTTCCTCAAGGCCATGACCGAAGTGCCGTGGCGCCGGTTTTTGCCTTTCGCGCTGATCGATCGCAATCAGGGCGTGCTCGGCCTCAACGCCGGCCACCTGTGGGGCCACCCGGAAGAAGTCCGCCGCTGGATCGATCGGCTGCTGGTACTGTACACCGAGGGCCACCTGAAGCCGGAGATCGACCGCGTGTTTCCGCTCTCCGCCGCCGGCGAGGCGCACGCATACCTCGAGGAACGGAGAAATCGGGGGAAGGTGTTGCTCAGACCCGGTTGAGCGCAAGTAGAGGACTCCCGAACTCCGACCCTTCGTACTCGTACTCGAATTCGCCGTTTATATCGATACACCCCGCCCGATTCGATTCTGGTGATCGATCTGGAGCGGGTGGCAATCGATGTGGCGAATGAGTAATCTGCACGCATAGTGGTGTGACGATTATTTGAGTACGAGTACCGCCTCGCTTAGTACGAGTACGAAACGATTGATCGGCAATGTGCTCAGTCTGGCAGAGTGCGAAGGCCACGGCGCCGTAGGGCAAGTGGTGGCGAAGAAAAGGGCCGGCTGAACGCCGGAGTGATAAAAACTGCACTCGGCTAAAAAATGAAATGTTGCCTCCGCGCCGTATGGGTCGCAGTGATGGCCTCTCGAATTCATATATTACACACGTCATTTACAAGGTACCACCGCTTCGCCCAACCAACCGCCCGGAATCCATCCGGCCACGGCCATGCCTTAATTATGATGACGACGGCAACGAGTTAAACCCGGATCTCGTCCCGAAACCAGGCCTGTGCCTGGCCTGCATCCATGACGAGCCGGAGGATGAACTGGACGAGATCGTCTGCGTCCTTGCTCGATTTGATCAGGAAAAAGGAAAGGATTTCGTTTGTCTCGGCTTCCAGCCGCGGAGACCGGTTTCTTTTCAGGAAGAAACGACTTGGTCTTGATTTCAGCCACGAGCTCTCATGAATGTCCGAGAGATCCTTCCCTACTTGAATCCGACGGTTGGGTCCTGGTTAGAACCAAAGGTAGCCATCGACAATTCAAGCATAGTACCAAAAGTGGGACGGTCACTGTTGCCGGCAAACCCGGCGAGGATATTCCCCGTGGCACATTAAACAGCATTCTAAAACAAGCCGGCCTCAAAACCGAAGATTAACACATGCGTTACGCCATCGTCATTGAAAAGGGGGATACCAGTTATGGCGCCTATGTGCCCGATTTGCCTGGCTGTGTAGCCGTGGGAGTGTCGGAAGAGGAAGTGCGTCAACTCATTCAAGACGCAATTGCGTTTCATATCGAAGGTATGCTAGAAAGTGGCGAGGTCATCCCGACGCCCCATTCCCAGGTTGATTACGTGCAAGTCAAGATAGCCGCGTGACTACTTGATGATCAGCTGAACCCGTGGCCGCAATGACTCCTCGCACCTTCCTGCCTATCTTCGTACTTATCGCGGTGTGCGGCTGCGCCTCGGAATCGGACCCTGCCCCGGAGGCCCCCACCCTCGTCTGGAGCGACGAGTTCGACACCCCGGGCTTGCCCGACGCCTCCAAATGGAGCTACGATGTCGGCGACCACGGCTGGGGCAACCAGGAGCTGCAGAACTACCTGGCCGACAACTCGGAAACCGCCCGTGTCGAAGACGGGCAGCTGATCATCACGGCTTCGCTCGATGCCTCGGGCGCGGAGAAGGAGTACCGCTCGGCCCGGATGGTGACCAAAAACAAGGGGGATTGGACCTACGGCCGCGTCGAAGTCCGCGCACAGCTGCCCCGGGGCCGCGGCACCTGGCCCGCGATCTGGATGCTGCCCACCACCAACGCCTATGGCGGATGGCCCAACAGCGGCGAGATCGACATCATGGAGCACGTCGGCTTCGACCCCACCAACGTCCACGGCACTGTACATACCCAGTCGTTTAACCACATGACAGGGACACAAAAAGGCAACGCTCGCCTCGTCCCCTCCGCACTGGACTCGCTCCACATCTACGCCATCGAGTGGTACGAGGACCGTATCGACTTCTTCATCGACGACGCCCCCTACTTCACGTTTACCAACACAGGCAACGGGCCGGCCGACTGGCCCTTCGACCAGCCCTTCCACCTCGTCCTCAACATCGCCGTCGGCGGCGCCTGGGGTGGTCAGCAAGGCGTCGACGACTCGGTATTCCCTCAGGAGCTGCGGGTGGACTATGTTCGAATCTATGGATTAGCGATTAGCGAATAAACGATTAGCGAATAGCGATGGGTCACTACAACCACATCGCTATTCGCTACTCATGCGCATCAGGGTTGAAATGCTCATTTTGCGCGCTTTAAGTGCACAAATCTTCTTAAATAGATCAAAAAGCCCGTCATCCTGGACTTGATCCAGGACCCAGTGAGGTTAGCAACCCTGTTCTGGGTCCTGGGTCGGGGCCCAGGATGACGTTTTGCATTA
>JAWXAX010000284.1 GCA_034439735.1 Rhodothermales bacterium
GCCACGGTGCCGATCACCACCATAAATACGACCGGGACGATGCCGCTGCTGGCCTCCGGGAAGATGGCTTCCAGCTGGAAACTGAACACGGCGGCCAGCGCGGCGGCCACGATGCCCCGAGGCGCCATCCAGGACAGGAACAGCAGCTCGCGCCAGGTGATGCGGGTGCCGATGGCGGAGAGGAGTACGGCCACCGGGCGCACGATGAACAGAAGCGCGGCCAGGAACAGGAGGGTGTTCTGGTTGATGAATCCGAGCTCAGTGATGTCCAGCCGGGCGCCGAACAGAATGAAAACCACCGCCAGCAATAACACCCGCACATCGGCCTTGAACTGGGAGAGCCGGGGGACGGAGCCGTACTGGAGGTTGGCGATGGCCATGCCGAGCAACACGGCCGTAAGCAAACCCGACTCCTCTCGGAGCACTTCCGAGACCGAAAACGCACCCACCACGACCGTGATCGCCACCGCGTTTTTCAGGTAATCCGGCACGAGGCGCTTGTGGAGCAGTACGTACAACAACCCCGTACACGTGACGCTCACCCCGATGCTCACGAAGAGGATGAGCAAGAGGCCGAGGCCGGCGTGTACGAACGCCTCGCTCATGCTGCTCACCTCGAGGCCGCCGATGATGGGCTCATTGAGGAACACGATCGTCTTGAGCACCAGGACGGCGATGATCGCGCCGATCGGGTCGTTAAATATCCCCTCCCCCTTCCCGATCGCCCCAACCCGGCCCTGCGGGCGCACATGCCGCAACAGCGGGACGACCACCGAGGGCCCGGTGACCGAAAGCAAGGCCCCGATCAAGATGGCCATGTTGAGGTCCAACCCGAGGATATAATACGCGGCTACCCCCACCATGGCCCAGGTGGCGGCCAACCCGATGGTAATCAGGTGCTGGACCACCTTGCCCGACTCTCGAATGTCCTGCAGCCGGAAATGGAGCCCACTTTCAAAAAGGATCAGCCCGACCGTCAGTGAAAGAAAGGGATACAGGAGGTTGCCCAGAAGGCGCTCAGGATCCAGCAGCCCTGTCACGGGGCCGGCCAAAAAGCCGAAAATGAGCAGGAGCAGGATGGATGGTATCTTGAAACGCCATGATAGCCATTGAGCCATAACGCCAAGGACGACGATCGCCGCCAGCCCCAGTAGGAAGTATTCCGTCACGATCAACCTCCCATTGCTTGGTGCTTACTCGGTTGGACGCACACGACGGACCCGTGTCGCGCCGGCACGTAAGGGTAATCCGTTTCAAGGAAAGTATCCACGCGTCGATGCAAAAAAGGGCCTGAAGGCCTTAATTTAGCCCATCGCTGGAGAGACAGGAACCCATTACGGGGCTCTGGTTGACTTACGAACCCGCCATCACCCGAACAACCGAAACGCATGCAACCACGCGCCGGACTGGGCATCGTCGGTCTCAACTTTGGGGCCAACGTAATCGAAACGCAACTCCTCGGCGGACCTGCCGAGCCCTGGTTCGAGCTCCGCGCCGTCTGCGACGCCGATGCGGCCCGCGCCCGCGCCGCCGGCGAGCGATACGGCGTCCCAGCGTATTCGTCGCTCGGAGACCTCCTGGCGGACGACACTATCAGGGCCGTGGGGCTGTTTACGGGCCCGGCCGGCCGGGCCGGCCTCCTCGGCCAGATCATCCGCGCCGGCCGCGACGTGATGACCACAAAGCCGTTCGAGCGCGACCCCGAGGCGGCCGCCGCCGTCCTCCGCGAAGCCGTGGCGCTCGGCCGCACCATCCACCTGAACTCGCCCGGGCCGTTTCTCGAGCCGGACCTCCGCCGGATCAAACAGCTGGAGGCCACGCACGACCTCGGCCGGCCGGTCGCGCTCCGCTGGGAAACCTGGTGCAACTACCGCGAACAGGCTGATGGCTCGTGGTACGACGACCCCGAGCGCTGCCCCGCCGCGCCGCTGTTCCGCCTGGGGATATATGCCATCAACGAGTTCGTGCAACTCATGGCCGGACGCGCCGAGCCGGAATCCGTCCAGGTGGTCACGTCGCGCCTGTTCACCGGCCGGCCCACGGCGGACAACGCCATGCTCATCCTCCGCTTTACCGACGGCACCCTCGGCAGCATCTTCGCCTCGTTCTGCATCGACGACGGCGCCGCGTATCCGGACACACTCACCGTGGGCTACGAGCGCGGTACGATCGTCCGCAAGGACCTGCCCTTCGCGGCCGGCGAGCCGCAGCGTAAGTCCGTCCAACTCCACACCGGCCCCCGCGCCTACCCCCCCTATTATCCCCGACATCTTCCCCAAACCCGTTGGCGCCACGTACCAGTGGGAGGCCTTCTACCAGGCGATGCACGGCCAGGGCGCGCCGGCCGAAACGCGCCCCGAAGTGATCGTAGACGCCATCCGCATCGTCAACGCGATGGCTCAGGCGGAAAACGAGGAAAAGGTAAAAGGGAAAAGGGAAAAGGGAAAAGGGAAAAGGTGTAGTGCACCCCTACGTTGAGACAATTTCAGTTTCGATTAAGGTGCACTCGTTTTGGGGTTGTTGAAGGGCTTCGAACTCGTCCGGTGGGCGATAGCCCAGGGCGGAGTGAAGCCGCTTTTTGTTGTACACTCGTTCTATGAATCGTTGGATGTTCGCTCGTGCATCGGCCAGATCTTCGTATTCGTTGATCAACACCTCTTCGTACTTGAGGGTTCGCATGAAGCGTTCGCACTGTGCATTGTCGTACGGATTGCCCTTCCGACTCATGCTGATGCGAATGCCGTGCTCCCGCAGCAGCGCGACGTAGTCCTTGGCCGCATAGGCGATCTTCAATCGCCGTAACCCCGCGGTCCGAGTGGTGCACCAGGCCAGGGCGGACGGTCCGCTTTCGTAGCGCCACTCGCAAGGCTTGAAGCGTCAGCTCAGTGTCGATATGGTTCGAGAGCGCCCAGCCGACGACCTTGCGGCTATAGGTGTCGAGTACAACGGCCAGGTAGACGAAGGCGTGTCCGAGCCGGATATAGGTGATGTCACTCGCCCAGAGTTGGTTGATTCCGGTAGGTGCCATTTGCCCGGCCAGGTTCGGATATACCGGCAAGCCGTGATTGGAGTTCGTGGTTGCCACGAAGCTCTTTTTACGCAAACAGAGCAGGTTATCCTCCCGCATCATCCGCAAAACGCGTTTATGATTGACCTGGAAGCCCTCGCGCCGCAACGCCGCCGTGACCCGGCGATAGCCGTAGCTCGTGTGGTCCAGACAAATACGCTGGATACGATCACGCAGCGCCATATCCGGCTCTGGCTTTGGATTGCGGCCCAGGAAGCGATAGTAGCCCGCGCGGCTTACCCCGCCGAGCTCGCAGAGCGCGCCGATGCGCGCCTTGCAGGTGCTGCTCCCTTGCTGGATCACGGTGTAGATCATTGCCTTCGTCGAGGTCGTTAGTTCTGATCGAGCCGATGCATGAGCTTTTTTAAAAAGTCGTTCTCCATCGTCAATTGACCGACCTTTCGTTCAAGTTCAGCGATGTGCTCGGCCTCCGGGTTGGCCTCGCTCTTGCGACGATGGAACGCCTTCTCGGGGCCCTTGCGGTACTGCTTCACCCAGTTGTAGATCACGTTCGGATGAAGCTGGTGGCGCCGCGCAAGCGATGCGACCGTGTCGCCAGCCTCGAGCTGTTTGACAACCTTGACTTTGAAATCCCTCGAGAAGGATCGTCTTGATTGGATCATGGGAGTGTCTGTTTGGGGCACACCTTAATCTACCAAGATTTTGTCTCACGCGGGGGGTGCACTACAAGGTGCACTGTACCCAGATACCTACAGCACTTCTAGTTCACTTCTTTTGCCTTTTACCTTTTACCTTTTACCTTTTACCCTATTCCTCTTCAACAAGCGTCACTCGTTCGTCGAACTTAACGCCGACGAGTTTGGAGACGCCCTGCTCCTGCATCGTGATGCCGTAGAGGCGGTCGGCCAGTTCCATCGTGCGGCGGTTGTGCGTAACAAGGATGAACTGCGTGTTGCCCGAGAACTCGCGGATGAGCTGCATGAACCGCTCCACGTTCGCCTCGTCCAGCGGGGCATCCACTTCGTCGAGGATGCAAAACGGGCTGGGCTTGACGAGGTAGATGGCGAACAGCAGCGCGGTGGCCGTCAGCGTCTTTTCACCACCGGATAGCTGCGAAATGGCGCTCGGACGTTTGCCCTTCGGCTTGGCGACGATCTCGATGGGCGACTCGAGCGGGTCCTCGGGGTCCGTCAGGATGAGGTCCGCGGTGTCGTCCTTCCCGAAGAGGGTGGAGAACAGGTGGGCGAAGTTCATCCGCACCTGCTGGAAGGTCTCGTCGAAACAGGCCGCCGCCGTGACGTTGATTTCGGTGATCGTGTTGAGCAGCGTCTTTTCGGCCTCTTCGAGGTCCTTGCGCTGGGCGCTCATGAACTCGAAGCGCTCCTTTTCTTCCTCGTAGCTTTCGAGGGCCAGTTCGTTGATCGAGCCCATGGCGCGGAGGCGGGCGCGGAGTGACTGGACCTCCTGGCGGGCCGCCTTGTCGTCGAAGTCGGCCGGCACGGCGACGGGGTCGTCGATGAGCGAACGTTCATAATCCTCCAGTACATTTTTGGCCAGGTCCGTCGCCCTGGTCTGGACTTCAGTGAGGCGGACGGCGCGCTGGGTTTCCTCGCGCAGGCCCTGTTCGCGGCTCTGGCGCAGGGCGCGGAGGCGCAGCTCCAGGTTGCGGATGCGTTCCTGCGTTTCGATTCGATCCTGTTCGGCCTCCGAGACCGCCGCTTCGAGGTCGGCGTGGAGTGAATAGAGGTCCTTGATCTGGAGATCGTAGCTCTCTTTCGCGGCCAGGTTTTCTTCGATGATCTGTTTCAGGGACGCGACATGTTGTTCGCGCGCCTGCTGCCTACCCTGGAGATGCCCGATGTCCTGCTTGCTCCGATCGACGTCGCGACTGACGTTGTCGAAGTGGTTGCGCGCCTGGACGGCGGCGAGGTTGGCGTCGTTGTATTTGTTGAGCGCCTCACGGTTGTCCGCTTCGGCGACACGGAAGGCTTCTTCGGAGGCCACCCGTTCGATCCGCAGGGCCTGGACACGGGCTTCTAGTTCGCTGACCGGTTCCTGGAGCGTGGCGACCTGGACGCGCCCCGAGGTGACCGTTTCGATCATCCCCTCGATCCGGTCCGCCAGTTCATCGCGGCGTTGTTCGGCGGCGCGATGTTCGTGGTGGACGCGGCTGTGCATCCGCTCGGCTTCGTTGTAGCGCTGTTCGGCCTCGCGGAGGGCCTGGCGGTTGCCGTCGACCGGGATAACGTCCAGGGCCTGACGCACCTGCTGGGACACCCGCTGTTTCTGTTCGAGCGCCGCCTTGAGGCTCTTCAGGTTTTCGACGGCGGCCTCGAATTGTTCGCGGCGCTGGAGCCGGCCGGTGCGGACGGAGTCGTCGCCGCGCGAGCTGCCGCCACACAGGATGCCGCGGGCATCCAGCCACTCGCCCGACGGCGCGTAATACCGGAGCGGCAGGGCCGTGTCGTAGAGCATCGTCGCCATCTCCTCCATCGTATCCAGGAGATCCTGGCCGTGTTCGAGCGAGTTGACGAGGAAGCAGTTGTGGAGCAGCGTCTGGCAGAGCGTCTGATACGCCGGCTCCCGCACCCGCGCGATGTCCGTCATCGGGCGCGCGCCTCGGTCGGCCGCCTCCTCGATGATCTCGATGGAGTGCATCGGCTTCTTGATGCGTGAGAGGACGATGATGTTCGTCCGCCCCTTCTGCCCGGCGCGCAGGAGCGCGATGGCCTGGCGCGCCTCGGCCTCGGTTTTGACGACGATACACGACGCATAGGGCCCGAGCGCAGCGTCGAGGGCGCGGCTGTGCTCGGCTTCCGCGCCGATCACGTCGGCGACCGTCGTAAGGTCGTCAAGCGTCCACCCGTCCGTTTCTGCGAGGTAACGCGCGGCTTCGGAGAGGTCTTCATAGGACGATATGAGGCTTTCGAGGAGTTGCGCTTCGGCGGAGACGGCGTCGTACTGCCGCTCGATACGCCGCAGCTCCTCCATCGCCTTGTCATGCTTCTGCTGCATGTCCGCCCGGGCGCGTTCGGCTTCGCCCTGGGCGATACGCGCCTGTTCGAGCAGTTGCCGGTGTTGTTCGAGGCCCGCGGCGAGCTGGTCGCGCCGGCTGAGCGCCGCGGCCACGCCGGCATCGAGGGCCGCGGCCTGCTCGTGGACGCCGGCGAGGTCGTGCTCGACGAGTTCGATCCGACTTGCGAGCCGATCCATCGTCCGCCGCTGCTCCACGCGGGTCCGCTCGGCCGCTTCTTCAGCGTCGCGGTGGGACTGCGCGGTTTTCCACGCCTCTTTCGCGCGGGCGTTGCGGTTTTCGCTTTCGGCTTTCGCCTCGGTCGCCATCCGTCGGGCGCGTTCGAGCACAGGCTGCGCCTCGGTCATGTCGAACTTGAGCTTTTCGACCTGCTCCTGGAGCTCGTGAATACGCTTTGCCTCCTCTTCCTGCTCGCGGTGGGCGCGCTCGAGGTTGCGCCGCGCCGTATCCATGCGCTCGAGCGCTAGCCGGCGTTCCGTCTCCAGGGAGCGCACCTTCTCGAGGTGCTGGTTGAGATCCTGCTGCCGGCTGGAGAGTGCCTTTTCCTGGCCGACCAGTTCCGTCTTCAGCGCCTCCATGTCCGCTTCCTCGCGGGACTCTTCGGCGGTGTGTACGTCGATCTGGTCCTTCAGCTGCTGCGTTTCCTTGCTCAACTTCTCCTCCAGCGAGCGCAGGCGATTGAGTTCGATTTGAGCGAGGGAAAGTTCGAGTTCGCGCAGGCGTGTCTGCACTTCGCGCGCCTGGGCCGCTTTTTCCGCCTGGCTTTTGAGGGATTGCACCCGTTTCCCGATCTCGTCCGTGAGGTCGCGGATGCGGGTCAGGTTGGCCTGCGTGCCGTCCAGCTTGCGCAAGGCCTGCGTCCGGCGCAGTTTGTATTTCGTGATTCCGGCGGCCTCTTCGAACAGGTGCCGGCGTTCCTGGGTATTTTCGGAGAGGATCTCTTCGATCATCTTCAGCTCGATGACCGAGTAGGCGCCCGGGCCCATGCCCGTGTCCATGAAGAGATCCAGGATGTCCTTCAGCCGGCACTGGACGCCATTCAAGAGGTACTCGGATTCCCCGGAGCGGTAGAGGCGCCGGCCAATCGTCACCTCGGCGTATTCGGTGGGCAGGATACCGCGGGTATTTTCGATCGTCAGCGTCACCTCGGCCATGCCGAGCGGGCGCCGGCGGGCCGTGCCGTTGAAGATCACACTATCCATCTTCTCGGACCGCAGGATGCGCGAACGCTGTTCGCCCGTCACCCACCGCACAGCATCGACGATGTTGGACTTACCGCACCCGTTCGGGCCCACGACGGCCGTCACACCCGGGTCAAACGCGAGCTCCGTCTTCTGCGCGAAGCTCTTGAACCCGTGCATGGATAACTTGCTTAGATACATGGCGTGCTCGAGCTGAGGGACGCGCCCCGCGGGGCGGCTCCAAGAGAGGGCGTTCTACTCGCCTACTACAAGGATCGCCCCGGAAGCAGAGGGCTCCGGAGGGGGGGCGGTTTATAGGTCAAGGTTCAAGGTTTGAGGTTTAAGAGAGAGGGAAAGGGAAAGGGTCCTTAAACCTTAAACCTTGAACCTTGAACTTTAAACCATAATCCTTGAACCTCCCATGGTACTATCCGCGGCCGGCGCACTTCCACACCGTTTTTCCACAACTTTTAGGCCCCCTTTTGCACACCGGGCAAGTGCCAGTTTTTTAATGAGTTGCAGCTCGAGTCTGGCTCGGTTTCCACACATAGGATTATGGTTCGAGATTCAACGTTTAAGGACCATCTTCCTTAAACCTCGAACCTCGAACCATAAGCCTTCCTAGGCCTCGACCACTTCCGGGTGTTTTTCGATTTCGAACGTAAGACCGGATTTATCCCCCGCGAGGTCGATCAGCACGGTGTCCCCTTCCTGAATCCAGCCCGAGAGCAGCTCTTCGGCGAGTTTGTTCTCCACCTGGCGCTGGAGGACGCGCTTGAGGGGCCGGGCGCCGAAGACGGGGTCGAACCCACCGGCGGCCAGCCAGTCCATAGCCCTCCCGGTGAGTTGCAGCGTGATGTGGTGGCTCTGGGCGGCGATCCGCTGGATGCGCGCAAACTGGATCTCGACGATCCGGCGGATCTCTTCCTTGCGGAGCGGATGGAACATGACCACCTCGTCGATCCGGTTCAGGAATTCGGGGCGGAGCCGTTTTTTGAGCAGCGCCATCAGCTCATCCTGCAGCCGCGCCTCGGCCGACGGCGTGAGGTCGCCGTCGAGCGCGTCGATGCGCTCCTGGATGACCTCGGAGCCGAGGTTGCTCGTCATGATGATGATCGTATTCTTGAAATCGGCCGTTCGGCCCTTATTGTCGGTCAGCCGGCCGTCGTCCAGTACTTGCAGAAGGATATTGAACACCTCCGGGTGCGCCTTCTCGATCTCGTCGAGCAGGATGACGGCGTAGGGCCGGCGGCGGACCGCCTCGGTCAGCTGCCCCCCTTCCTCGTGGCCGACATACCCCGGGGGCGCGCCGATGAGCCGACTCACGGTGTGCCGCTCCTGGTATTCGCTCATGTCGATCCGGATGAGCGCCTGCTCGTCGTTGAACAGGAAGCTGGCGAGGGCTTTGGCGAGTTCGGTCTTGCCGACGCCGGTGGTGCCCAGGAAAATGAACGAGCCGATGGGCCGCGAAGCCTCCTGCAGGCCGGCGCGCCCGCGGCGCACGGCGTTAGAAACAGCCTCCAGTGCATCCTTCTGGCCAACGATCCGGCGCGCGAGTTCTTCTTCCATCTTCAACAGCTTCTCGCGCTCGCTCTCCAGCATCCGCGACACCGGGATGCCGGTCCACCGCGAAACGATGGCCGCGATGTCCTCGGCGTCGATTTCCTCCTTTAGCAGCGCCCCTTTTTTCTGTACCTCGTCGAGGGACGACTTGGCTTCACCGACCTGTTTTTCCAGCTGGGGGATGCGGCCGTAGCGGATCTCGGCCACCTTTCCGTAGTCCCCCTTCCGCTCCAGGTTCTCGGCCTCGGTGCGGAGGCCTTCGATCTCTTCCTTCGCCTGCTGGATCGTGACGATCAGGTCTTTCTCCTGCCGCCAGCGGACCTGCAGTTCGTTGCGCGCCTCTTCGAGGTTGGCGCGCTCCTCGTTGATGGCGCTCAGCTTGGCGTTGTCGCCGGCGCCGTCGCGTTTCACGGCCTCACGCTCGATTTCGAGCTGCCGGATCTGACGTTCGAGGTCATCCAGTGCCTCGGGCATGGAGTCGATCTCGATCCGAAGCCGCGCGGCGGCCTCGTCGATGAGGTCGATCGCCTTATCCGGCAAGAATCGGGCGGTGATATACCGGTGGCTGAGTTCCGCGGCCGCGACAATGGCGCCGTCCAGGATGCGCACGCCGTGGTGCACCTCGTAGCGGTCCTTGATGCCTCGCAGGATGGAGATCGTATCCTCGACGCTGGGTTCATCGACGAGCACCGTCTGAAACCGGCGCTCGAGGGCCTTATCTTTTTCGAGGTATTTGCGGTATTCGTCGAGCGTCGTGGCGCCAATGGCGCGCAGCTCGCCGCGGGCGAGGGCAGGCTTGAGGATATTGGCCGCGTCGACGGCGCCCTCGGCCGCGCCGGCGCCCACAAGGGTGTGGATCTCGTCGATGAACAAGACCAGCTCGCCGCCCGAGTCGGTCACTTCCTTCACCACGGACTTGAGGCGGTCTTCGAACTCACCGCGGTATTTGGCGCCGGCGATGAGCGCGCCGAGGTCGAGCGCGAGGATACGCTTCGACTTCAAGCTCTCGGGCACGTCGCCCTGCACGATGCGGATGGCGAGGCCTTCAGCGATGGCGGTTTTGCCGACGCCGGGTTCGCCGATCAGCACCGGGTTGTTTTTGGTGCGGCGCGAGAGGATCTGGAGCACGCGGCGAATCTCTTCGTCGCGCCCGATCACGGGGTCGATTTTCCCCTTCCGGGCGAGGTCGTTCAGGTCGCGCGTGTAGCGCTTGAGGGCATCGTATCGGTCCTCCGCATGCGGGTCGGAGGCGCGCTGGCCGCCGCGGATATCTTTGAGTCGCCCAAGGATGCTTTCTTTATCTACCCCCTGTTCGCGCAGGAAGGCGCCGAGCTCATTTTTGCCTTCGGCGAGGCCGATGAGCAGGTGCTCGCTGGCGACGTATTCGTCTTTGAGCACTTCCGCCTCGGCCAGGGCGCGGTCGAACACTTTTTTGAGTTCTTGACCGATGAACTGGCCCGACACGCTGGAGCCGGTGACGACGGGCAGTTTGGCCATCAGTTGATCGGCCTTGACCTCCAGGAAGCCGGCGTTGACGCCCAGCTTATTAAAGATCGACTGGATGACGCCCGCCGAGTCGCTCTGGAACGCCTTGAGCAGATGGACAGGTTCGACGCCCTGGTGGTTGTTGGAAGCGGCGATTTCGGTGGCGCGCTTGACGGTTTCCTGCGCCTTAACCGTAAATTTCTGCAAGTTCATGGCCTACGCACGCGGTCTGTTGAAGCACTCGCGATCGGGTTCGCGATCTATCCCCACCACACGAAAAGCATACCACGGGGCACAACGTGACAGATTGACAGCCTGAAACCCTTGTATGGTCACGAACGGCCGGCCCCGGCATCCGCTCCTGGCATGGAACGCCCCGACGGCGCTACTCGGTGGCAGGAAGGGACGTCAGAGATCGGCCAGGACGTCCGCCAGCCGGTAGGCGGCGAGGGCGGCGCGGCGTTCCGCGATCTGTTTGGCCCGCATCGGATAGGCGTCCGGCAGCACAGGGGCCTGGTCGCGGCCGGTTTCAACTTCGCCGGCTAGAGTGCCGTTCAGGTAGACGGCCTCGATGCACAGTTGCCGGCTCTCCAGCGCCCAGCCGTGGGCGTCCGTGGCCTCCCGCAGTTCCAGCAGTGCCGGCCGCGTGTAGGTGCGGCCCAGTAGGGTGGCCTGATTACGCACCTCGCGCACATCGCCGGACGTGCCCAGCAGCTGATCCCAGAAGGCGTGCAGGTTCATGCCGGCGCGGTTCGAGCGAGGCCGAACGAAGAAATCATTCCCTCCACGATCCCCCTCGGGGTAGACGTCGTTGACCAACGTGGCCGCATGGAGGGGCTGGTGGAGATCCCCGACGAGGTGTACGAGCCAGCTGAGATGGACGGCGCGGTCCACGGCATCCGCACGCACGGTGCCGAGCACCCGGACGGACTCCTGGATCCCGAACAACACATCGTTCTCGGGCGTGAGTGTCTCCGCCAGGGCAAACGCATCCGGGACCAGGGGGAAGTTGGTGTAGTGCCAGGTGGCGTGGTCGTAGGGGTTGCCGCGACGGCGGATCTGGTCCGGCCAGACGCTCGCGCGCATGAACAGGTATTCGCCGACCGCCATCTCCACCCCCAGCGCGTCGAAGTCCTGCTGCCAGGCGTCGTATTCCGGGTGATGCTGCAGCAGGGCGGCCCAGGCGGCCTGCCGATCGGATGGAAGCGACCGGTAGGCGAGTGCCGCGATCAACATGTGGCCGTTGCTACTCCAGGCCGCCGCGGGAGCCGGCGCAAGGCTGGCATAGGCGATCAGAAGAACCAGCCAGAGGGATAGGCGCGGGGCGCCACGGCGTAGGCCGGCCGGCGCGGCATGAAGGGAAATGGGCATGATGTCGCGATACGGAGCGGGTGGAACCGGGAACGCAGGGTAAACGAACGTGTGGGCTCCGGACGGGTTTCTGCACCATCGTTATACAAATCGTAAAATAGTGCGCGTTCATACATGGAACCCAACGCCGCGTTATCCTATTTTCGTGCCATGGACCTGAAAGAGCTTTTCAAAAAAATCCGCCAGATCGAGATCCGAACCAAGGGTCTCGTGGAAGACGTCTTCGGCGGCGAGTACCACACGGCCTTTAAAGGGCAGGGGATGGAATTCGCCGAGGTGCGTCCGTACCAGTACGGCGACGACATACGCAGCATCGACTGGAACGTGACGGCGCGGACCGGCAGCCCGCATATCAAGAAGTTCGAAGAGGAGCGCGAGCAAACGCTGATGCTGCTCGTCGATGTCAGCGGCTCGGAGGATTTTGGCACCCAGTACAAGTTCAAGCGCGAGATCGCGGCCGAGATATGCGCCATCGTCGCGTTCAGCGCGATCCGGAATCACGACAAAGTGGGGATGATCCTGTTTTCGGACGACGTGGAGCTGTTTATCCCCCCCAAAAAAGGCCGGCGGCACGTATTGCGTATGATTCGCGACCTCTACGCACACGCGCAGAGCAACCGCGGCACCAACATCAGCGCGGCTCTGAACCGCGTGCTCCACGTGCTGAAGCGGCGTTCGATCGTGCTGTTGATCAGCGACTTCATGGCGGACGCGTATGAGCGGCCGTTGCGCGCCGTCGCCTCGCGGCACGACACGATCGCCATCCACATGCAGGACCCTCGGGAAGAGGAACTGCCCGCGCTGGGTCTGGTTGACCTGACGGACGCCGAAACGGGCGAAACGTTTACGTTCGACACGCGCCATGCCGCCGCTCGCGAGAGCTTCACCCGGCACGCGCGCACGCATCAGGCGCAAACGGTCGAGTTGCTGCGCCGGCTCCGGGTAGATCGGGTTGGAATCGCCACCGACGAAGGGTATGTCGAGCCGCTGATCCAGTTTTTCCGTCGTAGGAGCAAAAAGAGATGACGGGGTCACACCCGCCCAGAATACCGGACATGTCGCCACTGTTGAACATCGTATTCAGGAGCCTGACGGGTTGGCTCATGGCCATCGTGCTGGCTGGCGCGGTCTCGCCGGCGCCGGCCGCCGCGCAGGATGTCCGCGCGTACGTCTCCCGGGACACGGTTTCCGTCGGCGACCGGTTCACGCTTTCCATCGTGGCCGACCACGCCGGCGAGACGACGCCGCACTTCCCGCCCGCCGAAGCCGCAGAGGCGTTTGGCGACCTGGAAGTGATCGCTGCGTCCGAGGTCTATTCCCGCCTCCTCGAAGGGCCGGGCGGCCGGCGGCAGGACAGCGTCTTGTACGAAGTGACCACTTTCGCCCTGGACACAGCGCAAGTCCCCACCCTGCCGCTTTATTTTGTGAACGGCCCCGACACCCTCCAGGTGGACACGGACGCGCTTCTTCTGCCGGTCCGGTCCCTCGTGCCGGCCGAGGCCGAGGGCATCCGAAACCTCGCTCCGCTGGCCACCTTCCCGGTGGCGGTGTGGCCCTGGGTACTGGCGGCCGCGGTGCTGGCCGGGCTGGGCTACGCGGCCTACCGCTATCTGAATCGCACACCGCCGCCAGCACCCGCCGCGGCTGCGGTCCCTGTGCCCGTCGAAGCACCGTTCGTGTATGCGATGCGCCGGCTCGGTGAACTGCAAAAACGTGCGGATCTGAACGATCTCAAGGGTATCAAACCGTATTATGTCGAGCTGTCCGAGATCCTCCGCATCTATTTCTCGCGCCGGCTCCGGATGCCGGCGATGGAATCCACCACCTTCGAGCTGACGGCCATGCTGAAGCGTCGCGCCGAAGCGAAGGTCATCCCGGACAATGTGCTGCCCAGGGCACAGCAGATTTTCCGGGTGATGGACCTCGTCAAGTTTGCGGATCTGCTGCCTCCGCCGCATGTCGGCCAGGAGGCGCTGGTCCGTACGCGCGCCCTGATCGAAACGATCGAAGGGACGCTGACACCCCCCCGGGCCCCAGCGTCACCGGAGACCGAACCCGCATCGACGCCAGCCTGACGTACCCCGCGTACGACAGGCCCAGGAAACACCTCCATGGAATTCGCGCAACCCTACTGGCTTTTTATGCTCGTCCTGGTGCCGCTGGTCGGCGCCTGGGAATACTGGCGTGCGCGACGCAACACATCCGGCCTCCGCTTCAGCAACATCGCCGGGGCGAAAGCCGCGCCGCGGTCCGCATGGAGTTATCTCCGCAGCTTCCCCATCCTGCTCCGCCTGGGCGCCCTTACCCTGGCCATCCTCGCCCTCGCCCGTCCCCAGGATCGTGACACCATCGTCGAACGGTTCGCGGAAGGGGTCGACATCATCATGGTACTGGACACATCCACCTCCATGCGCGCGCAGGATTTTGAGCCGAACCGGTTCGAGGCTGCGCGGGAAGTGGCCGGCGAGTTCATCCGGGGCCGCGTGTCCGACCGCGTCGGGCTCGTCGTCTTCGCCGCCAAGGCCTTCACCCAGGCCCCGCTGACGCTCGATTACAGCTTCCTGCAGCAGATGCTCGCCGAAGTGGAAGTGGGCGTCATCGAAGACGGCACCGCCATCGGCACGGCGCTGGCCATGGCCGTCAACCGGCTGAAGGAGACCGACGCCAAAAGCAAGGTCGTCATCCTACTCACCGACGGCCAGAATAATCGCGGCGAGATCGACCCCGTGACGGCCGCCGATGTCGCCGAGGCAGTCGGCGTTCGTGTGTACACCATCGGCGTGGGCGCACACGGCGAGGCCCCGTTTATCATCGACCACCCCTTCGCCGGCCGGCAGCGCCGCATGGTGCCGGTCGAGATCGATGAAGAGATGCTCAGCTCGGTCGCCGAGAACACGGGCGGGAAATACTTCAGGGCGACAAACAAAGAAGCCCTGAGCACGATCTACGATGAAATCGGCGAACTAGAAAAAACAAAAGTAGAAGAGCGAATCTATACGGATCACACCGAGCGATACGCCTCCTTCCTCTGGCCTGCCTTCGCCCTCCTGCTGCTGGAAATCCTGCTTTCCACCACCCGATTGAGGCGGTTTCCGTAGGTGGTTGCAGGTTGGCAGGTTACAGGTTACAGGTTTGTTTTTCTGAGACTTCCACCAACCTGTAACCTGTAACCTGTAACCTGCAACCTGCAACCTGCCAACCTGCCAACCTGCCAACCTGCAACCATGAATTGGCTACACCCTGAATTTGTCTGGAGCCTGGTGGCGGTACCGGTGGCGGTGCTGCTTTTTTTGTGGGCGGCCTGGCAGCGCCGAAAAGGGGTGCTGGCGTTTGGTCATGCGCCGCTGGTGGCGCGCCTCGCGGCCACGGTAAGTAGCCGTCGCCGGCGGTGGAAAGCCGGCCTGATCGCCCTGGGCGTGTTTTTCCTGGCCGTCGCACTCATCGGACCGCGCTTTGGCACCCAGCTCCGCGAAGTCAAGCGCGAGGGCATCGACCTCGTCGTCGCGCTCGACGTTTCGGCGTCGATGATGGCCGAGGACGTGGCGCCCAACCGGCTCGACCGCGCACGAAACGAGGTCAAGAAACTGCTCAGCGAGCTCCAGGGGGATCGCGTCGGCCTGGTCACCTTCGCCGGCGACGCGTTCATCCAGTGCCCGCTTACTACAGACTACAGTGCCATCCGTCTCTTTCTCGACGTCGCCGACCCCTCCCTCATCCCGACCCCCGGTACCGATTTCGGCGCTGCCCTCAACATGGCCATCCAGGCCTTCAAGGGCGGGGTCAACACCGACGAAGCCGCGTCGACGGAAGATCGAACCCGGGCGCTCCTCATCGTCTCCGATGGGGAAAACCACATCGCCAATCTGGAGCAGGTCCTCACCCAGGCGCGGGAAGCAAACATCGTCGTCTTCACCGCCGGCGTAGGGGAAACGGAAGGTGTGCCCATCCCGGTGTATCGAAATGGCCGGCGTATCGATTTCAAGAAGGATCGCCGCGGTCGTGTGGTCAGCACGCAACTTGAGGAGGGAAGCCTCCAGCAGCTGGCGGAAGACGGCGCCTATTTTCGCATCGCCCGCACCTCCAGCTCTCTCCCGAAAATAACGGCGAGTTTGCAACGTTTAGAAAAGACCGAGTTCGGCGCGGAAGAGTTCGCCGAGTATGAGGAACAGTATCAGTGGCCCCTCGTCCTGGGACTCCTGCTGCTCACGCTCGAACGCTTCGTGAGCGACCGGCGTAAGCCGGCCGCTACAGGCATCGAACTCCCGAAAGCCACTGTTTGACGGCACCATCGCCATGACGTACGGAATTGCACTCTTCTTAGCCTTTATTCAGCTTGGCCCCGGCGACGGCTCGAAAGCCGGCCGGCGGGGTAACGACTTCTACGAGCAAGACGCTCTGCCTCAGGCGGCGGCCGCCTACCGTAACGGCATTGCGGAGAAGGAAGGCGCGCCACCGGATGCCGTGACGGCCGGGTTGTGGAATAACCTCGGCGCCACGCTTTTCCGAATGGGCGAGATGGACGACGCGAGCCACGCGTTCGACCAGTCCATCGGGATGGCCGGGTCGCGCGAAGACGTAAGCCGAGCCGCCTACAACGCCGGCAACACCGTCTACACCGCCGCCAGCAACGCCGGCGCCCAGGGCGCGCCTCCGCCCGTGGATGCGCCTCAGGACGGCACCGGACCGGAACAGCCGACCCTCGAATCCGCACTCGATTATTACCGCCAGTCGCTCCTGGCCGACCCCGGCAACGAGGACGCGAAGTTCAATTTCGAGTATGTAAAACGCCGGCTCGAAGAACAGCAGCAGGAGGAGCAGCAACAGCAGCAACAGCAGAATTCGGACGAGGAGAACCAGGAAGAGCAGAACGAGCAGAACCAGGATCAACAGGAAGGCGACCAGCAGAACCAGGACGAACAGAATCAGCAGCAACAGCAGCAGGGCGAACAGCAGAACGACGGTCAGCGGCAGGAGGAGCAGCAACAGCAGCAGCAACAACAGCAGACGCCGGACCCCAACAAGCTGAGCCGTGAAGAAGCCGAGCGCATCCTCCAGGCGCTCCAGAATGAAGAGGAAGATCTGCTTCGCCAGGTACTCAAGCCCCAAACGCGTCCGCGCGCGGTCGAAAAAGACTGGTAGCCGGCCCCACATGCATCACACGCTCGCGATGATACGCGTATTGCCATCCGTCCCTCTCCGCAGCCTGATCGCGGGCCTAGCCCTGTGGCTTGTGGGCGCCGCCGGCGCGCACGCCCAGACCGTGCGCGTCCAGGCGTTTGTCAGCGAAAGCACCATCGGGACGGAAGAGATCCTGGCCTACAATATCCAGATCGAAAACGCGTCGTCGAGCGATGTCGCCCGCCCCGAGGCGCCGCGGACCGAGGGCCTCACGCTCCTCCAGACCGCCCCCAGCACCCAGATGAGCACCAGCGTCATCAATGGCCAGCTGAGCCAGAGCGTCTCATTCGAATGGCGCTACCGCCCGAGCCGCGAAGGGCCGGCGCGTATCGGTGAAACCGCCGTGGTCGTCAAGGGGCAGACGTACCGGACCGCGCCCATCGCCGTGACAATCATCCCGCAATCACAGCGCCCCGCCACGGCCCGGAGAAACGCACGGACGCGCCTGATCGACCCGTTTAATCCCCCCACCACCACGCCAGACGATACCCCGCCGGCGGCGTCGATCGGAAAGGACGATATTTTCATCCGTGTTATCCCGAGCGCCTCGTCCGTCTATCAGAGCGAGCAGATCCACATCGAATACCAGCTCTACTTCCGGGAGGGCATGCAGTTGCGTCAGAGCCGGCTGGCCGACTCATGGGATGCCGAAGGGTTCTGGCGCGAGGAGCTGGATGTCGAACGCCGGCCTATTCCGCAGACCGTCGTCGAAAAAGGACTCCGTTACAACACGATCGTGTTGAAGCGCGTCGCCGTATTCCCGACCCGGGCCGGCACACTTCAGATCGACCCGTTGAAGATCGAAGCCGAGGCCTTCGTCCCCACCCGATCCTCCAATCCCTTCGACCAGTTTTTTAGCTTCAGCCCACGCTACGAACCCGTCGTGGTGTCGTCCCCACCGATCACGATCAACGTAGAGCCCCTCCCGGCCGGCGCGCCCGAGTCGTTTAACGGCGCGGTGGGAACGTTCCACATCGAGGCCAGCGTGGATCGGCAGGATGTGGAAGTCGGCGAGCCGATCCAGGTCGAATTACGGATCTCCGGCACCGGCAACATCGCCACACTCGAGCCCCCGCTTTTTACCCCGCCCGGGGTGTTTGAACAGTACGACCCACAGATCCGGACAGCGATCAACCGGAACGGGAATCGGATCAACGGCACCAAGGTGCTGACCTACGTCCTGATCCCCCGCTCGAATGGGTCGTTTCAGATCCCGCAGGTGGAGATGACGTATTTCAACACGGCGCGCAGGCAGTACGAGAGGATACAGCCCGAAGCCGTGACGGTGCGCGTGACCGGGAACGCCTCGACACCGGTCGCGGCGATGACATCCGCGATGGGCCTGCCGGTGGACGACATCGCCGGCATTCTTCCGGAAGCAAGCGACTGGAGACCACTCCACCGCCAACCGCTCCACCGGAATCCGCTGGTCTACCTGGCGCTGCTCCTGCCGTTGGCGGGGCTCGCGGCCTTACATGTCTACACGGCGCGTACGAAGGCGTTGGCCGGGGACGAGCGCCTGGCCCGCAACCGAAGCGCCCACCCGCTCGCGCGCAAACACCTGCATGGCGCAATGACGCTGCGTTCCCGTCAGGATTCGCGGGGCTTTTATCAGGAAGTCGAACGCGCCGTCCGCTCGTTTATCGGCAACCGACTCAATGTGGCGGAAACCGGGCTCACCTACCAGCAGCTGATCCAGGCGCTGGAAGGCAACGGGGCGTCGCCAGCGTTGCGGAAGCAGGTGCTGGATCTCATTCAGGAGTGTGATCGCGTACGGTTCGCCCCCGTCCCGCCCGATCAGGCGGCGATGAACACGGCCTGCGACCGGGCCAGCCAGATCATCGTCCAGTTAAACTCCGAATTAACAGCCTGATATGCGATTCGCGTTCCACGGCATGCATCTGATCGCGATCTTACTCGTCGGGCTTCTAGCGATGCCGGGCCGGCTCGCGTCCGCCCAGGTGAGCGAGGCCATCATGGCCTTTGACAGCGGCAACCAGCTGTACCGAGACGGACAGTATACCGAGGCCATCACCGCCTACACCCGGGCGCTCGATCTCGGGTATACAAGTGGCGTCCTCTACTTCAACATCGGCAACGCCTACTTCCGGCTGGACGAGCTGGGGCAGGCCATCCGCTATTACGAAAAAAGCCGGCTGCTTATGCCGGAAAGCCATGAGTTACTCCACAGCCTCGGCATCGCCCGGGCACGCACGGTCGACCAGTTCTCCCGCGTCCCGCGGCCCATCTGGGTAGTTTATTGGGACTCGTTTGTGGCGCGCACCGCCGGCAGATGGCTCTTCTGGCCGGGTATGATCGTGTATGCGCTTGTCCTGGGCCTTCTGGCTTTCCGGGTGCGCCGGGGATCCCGTAATCCCTGGCTGCGGCGCCTGCTCGCCGTCTCTGCCCTGGGGGCCCTGGTGCTGCTGGGGGCCGCATTCGCCGCATCGATCCAGGCCGAACGCCGGCACATGGCCGTCGTCCTGGCCCCGCAATCGGCGCTGCGCGACGCCCCCACGCCAAACGCCGCCGTCGCGCTAACCGTCCACGAAGGCCTGCTCGTCGAGATCCTCGGCAACGCCGAGCCTTGGGTGGAAGTTCGCCTCCCGAACGGGGCACGGGGGTGGGTGGATGCCGGCGACCTGGCGGATGTATAACCCGTGTTCCTCTTCCCGGCTCGCGCCGTTACCCTTACGCCCCCACCATGCACGAGAAAGCGGCGCCCATGGAACCCATCGCCCTGCACCGAAACCGAGAAACGGGCTGGATCGAAGTGATCTGCGGCTCGATGTTCAGCGGCAAGACCGAAGAACTCATCCGCCGGCTCCGCCGCGCCCGCTTCGCGCGGCAACGGGTCGAAATCTACAAGCCATCGTTCGACAACCGGTTCAGCCAGGTGGAAGTGACCTCGCATGACGAAAACTCACTCATCTCGACACCCGTCCATACCGCCTCTCAGATCCTCCTGCTCACGCAGGAGGCGGAGGTGGTAGGTATCGACGAAGCGCAGTTCTTCGACCTCGAGCTCGTGTCGGTCTGCGAGCAACTCGCCGCCCGGGGTACCCGCGTGATCGTGGCGGGGCTGGACCAGGACTACACCGGCCAGCCCTTCGAGCCGCTGCCGCAGCTGATGGCCGTGGCCGAATACGTCACCAAACTGCACGCCGTCTGCGTCGTCTGCGGGTCGCCGGCCAATCACTCGCAACGGATCGCCGCCGGTTCCAATCGCCTCCTCCTCGGCGCCGAGGAGGCCTATGAACCACGCTGCCGGCATTGCTTCCGGCCCGCCGAATCGGGCGAGGCCAACACAGACCGGCCGCATGCGCGAAACGCGGATACCGCTAATGAATGAGGGGTGGACGACGGCCGCCGCCGCAGACCATTTAGCTCCTTTTTCGCTTGCAGGTAAGGCTATCCCCCGCTAAGTTGCCTGCGAACCGGCCATCGGCAGCATCACCTCCCCGCGCAGCCAGCACGTACTCCCGTTCAGC
>JAWXAX010000285.1 GCA_034439735.1 Rhodothermales bacterium
GTGCGGGCAGCGCGGCGCCGATGCCGTCGATGCGCACAATGACGACCGTCAGATCGTCTGGCCGCCCGGTGGATCCCGAGAAGGTGGAAATGCGGCCGACGATGTGCCGCAGGATGTCCGAGGCCGTGCCGTCCGGTGTTTCGGCGACGGTAGCCAGCAGGCGTTCGCTACCGAACTGCTCGTGGAGGGCGTTGAGGGAATCGGTGCAGCCGTCGGTATAAAACGCGAGGATATCGCCCGCATGCAGGTGCAGGGTGGTCTCGTGGATGGCATCGTCGAACAGAGCGCCGGTCGCGAGGCCGAGCGCCATACCTCCCGGGCGCACAAATTCGGCCTTACGCTCGCTCATACGGCGGGCGATGACGGGGTCGTGGCCGGCGCGGACGAACGTGAAGGTGCCGTCCCGGGTGTCCAGGATCCCGTAGATCATCGAGATGAACATCCCACGGGGGGCGTTTTCGAAGAAGAGCGCATTCACGCGGCTCAGCACGGCAGCCGGCGAAAGCACCTCGCGGCAGAGCGCGCGCAGGAAGCCTTTCGTGAGCGTCATGAAAAATGCGGCCTGGATCCCTTTCCCGCTCACGTCGCCCACGACAATCGCGAGGCGGCGGTCGTCGATCCGGATGAAGTCGTAATAATCTCCCCCCACTTCCTGAGCCGGCAGGCACAACGCCGCGATGTCGACGCCCGGCATGTTGGGCATCTCGGAGGGCAGGAAGGAGGCCTGTACGCGATGGGCGGTTTCGAGCTCGCCCCGGAGCCGCTCTTGCTGGGCGATTTCCTGGAGATAGGCCGGCAGGTACAGCGTTTCGGCCGGCGCGGTGCGTCCGCTCACGAGGCCCACCAGGCCCAGGAGGAAGATGCCGCCGACAAACGCCCAGACAACCACGGCCTCGGCCAGGTCCGGCGCCCCCTCGGGCAGCCATCCAGGGGCTGTGTCCCACAACAACCCGGATACCAGCAGAGCGATGAAACACACGATAAAGTCGTACCGCCAGAACGCGCCGATCACAATCACCGCGATGGCGGCGGATACGAGCATTGTCAGGGCCTCAGGAAAAAGCGAGACAGGGCTTGGATTCAGGAGGGTGAGCAAGCCGACCATCGCGCCGAAGCTCAGGCGCATGGACGGGAGCCGGCGCGCGAGTTCTGGCCCGATGCCCAGGAGCAGCACCAGGAGCAGCAACTGCGTGGTCCATCCCCGGACACCGATGAAGAAGCCGGCGGCCGACAGGCTAAATTCACCGAGGAAGCCGGCTTCGTCCCCCTCGATCAACACGGGTGCATCGTGCAGGACCATGAGGAGGCCGACGAGGGTCCCCAGCAACACGCCGCCCACGGCCAGCCCGCGAACCAGGGCGATGCCTGTCGTTACGTTGTAATAGTTGAAGTTGCGGGTGTAGGTCAGCGCCTGCATCTTCTGCGGCCACGTCATTCGGGCAATGGAATCGGTAGCGCTCGACACGATGAAGGTGATGAAACCGCCAATCGACCCGGATAAGAGGGTTGGGAGTGCCCATACGAGGAGGAGCGACCAGCTCCATTCCTCCTCGTCGAGTAAGTCATGCCCCATCGTGAGGGCGACGATCATGGCGAGGAAGATCCCGCCCATGAGGGCGTCCTGGAGCGCTGATTTTACATCGATCAGGCGTGCACTGAGCCGGCGGAAAAACAGCACCACGACAAAGATGGCGAGTACGGAGGCGAGGATCGCCGCCACCAGGTCCAGGGTGATATTCAGCGTAAACCCCCGTTCGCGTCGGTTCGATGGGGGTCGGCCCGCTTCGTACAGGATTTCGGCACGCAGGAGGAGGCCGCCGGCCGTGATCAACATCTCGGCCTGGACGGGCAGGTTCGAGTTCGGGTCTGTTCCTGTGAACACGACCAGTGAGGAGGCGCGGTCGGGATCATAGGCGATCTCGATGGCCCGAGAACGCGTGATATACCGCGGCAGGGGCAAGGGCGGGGAGCCTTCGGCTTGGGTGTAGAGTGTGTCCACGGCGAAGCGATAGTCGCCGGGCATCAGCGTGTTCAGATGTGTCCTGGCAATCCGTATGGCTTCATTGCGTCGCAGTGGGGTCATTCGGACGAGCGCATTTCCGCTTTCGCGGGGGCCCCGTTCGCCGTCGGGTCTGAAGCCGGGGGGAGGGCCCGGCGAGCGGTTTAGTGAATCGTTGAAGCCAAAAACCATCGCACCCAGCAGGGTGGAGTCCGGCAGTCGAGCCAGCATGTCGAACAACTCGGCCGTCCGCCCGGTGTCCGGTATGGCGCGGAAGAGCACCGTTCGGTTGATCGCCTGGAAGACACGATCCGTGACGGAACTGTTAAACCACCAGACATGGCCGCTATCGTCCAAGCGCAGTTCGAACCAGTTCGTGCTTGGCGGTGGGTCGTCGTCGAGCGAAACATCGGCATCGGATTCGGTGTCGGTCGCTACCGCGGGCAGCCAGCCGCGAACGAACCAGTGGAAGGCCGGCACCCCATCGGAAGCCCGGATCGTCTCCAGCGCGGCGGAGCGCCCTTGTAGCTTCTGCAGGGTATCCAGAAACGCGGGATCCTTTCTGGGGTGGATCTCCCACTCAAGTCCTTCGCTTTCATACCCATGATCGATCAGGAACTGGGTGGCCGCCAGGCGAATCGCTTCGTTGGAGAGCGTCAGCGAGGCCGCCCCCTCCGGAACGATCCGCGGAAGCCCCAGAAAAAAGAGGACAAAGCCGGCCAGGCCCAGTGCGTACACCAGGCCGTCGGTTCGCCGGCTATGTGGGCGAGGTGCAACCATCACCCGGTGCTCAGCAACCGATAGTTCTTAATGCTCCAGATCACTTGTTCGAACGTGACCAGTAGGGCGGTGGTGATCGGCAGCGCCAACAGCATGCCGACGATGCCGTTCAACTGGGCGCCGATGAGCACGACGAACAGAATCACCAACGGGTGGGTACGGACCGCGCGCGAGAAGATAAACGGCTGGTAGAAGCTGTTATCGATGAACTGAGTGATGCTCATGGCGATGATCAGCCCGGGGACAAGGCTAAAATCCCCCGTTTGCCCCAGCGCCATCAACGTGCCGGCCGCGAAGCCGGCGATGGGTCCGAAGTATGGAATCGTGTTGGCGACGCCGGTAAAGATGCCCAGAACGAGCGGGTACTCGAGATCGGTAAATACGAGGGCGATGGAAGCCGTTATCGATACGACGACGATCTGGATGAGCAGGCCACTGATGTACCGCCCGATGCGTGACTGCACTTTTTCGATCAGACCGAGGCCGATCTCGAAGAATCGATTGGGGACGTAGTGCATGAGGCGCCGGCGCAGGAGCAGGGCGTCCTTCAGCAGGAAAAAGGCCACGATCGGCACGATCAACACGGCGAACAGGAGATTGGTGAACAGGTCCACCATGTAGGTGATGACCGTGGCCAGGCCCGCCTCGGCGAACAGTTGTTGCGCAACTCGCGCAAAGCCGGCGTGGACGGTGCCCTCCGGGACGATCGGGAGGAACCTCCGGATCGATACTTCGATGGCCGTCGCCCACTCGGCCACGGTGTCCGCCGTAATCCGTTGTGTCAGCTCGCCCAGTTGACTGCCCATCAAGGGTACGAGCCATGTCAGCAGCAAGCTGAGGCCGGAGAACACCAGCAGGAAGCTCAGTAGGATGGCGAAGGTGCGGTGGATGCCGACATGCTGGATGCGATCGACGAGCGGGCTCGTCATGAAGGCGACGAGCATGCCGATCAGAAGATAAAAAATGATGCCCGAGAACGTCCACACGAGGAGCACTACACTGGCCAATGCGAAGCTCCACAGGACGGTGCGGAAGATCCGATCCGGCGTGATGGTGGCCCGGTTTCGCCACCTGAGCGGCAGCGACACCCGCTCGGACGATCCGTCGGGCGTGGGAAACGATTCCTGTGGATCTGGACCGTTATCGGCTAACATAGGGTGCATCAGACGGTGTACAGCACGTGGCGCCGGCGTCCAACCGTCGTTGAAACGGCCTACGCGCGACATCGAACCCTCTCGGAACCCTAACTGATCCCACCGGCGAGGCCGGGTTGCCGCGCTATGCGTCGCGCTCTTCGCGGAGCGCCGCCTCTACGGCGTGTTGAATCGTATCGAAATCAAAGCCACGCCGCAAGAGAAAGTCGCTCAGTTTTTTTCGACGCTTCCGGGCGTCGATCTCGCCGCGCAATTTGGGGAGCCGGATCCGGGCCTGTCGCAGCGCCTGCTCCGCCGGCGAATCCGACGCCTCGATTGGGGCGAGTGCCTGGTCGATAAGGGTGCGGTCGATGCCGCGGCGCTGCAGTTCCCGACGGATGCGCGTGGGCCCGTACCCTTTGGCCCGAACCCGGCTTTCGACATACCGCAGCGCGTAATCGGCATCGTCCAGATACCCCAGCGTGCGTAGCCGATCCACGGCCTGTTCGGCGACATCCAGGGCAAACCCCCGCTGCCGCAGGGCATCGCGCACTTCGAATACCGTGCGGGCCCTGTGCGCGAGGTAGGCCACGGAGAATCGTCGGGCGCGGAGCCGGGCATCGGCGAGGACGATTGCTTCGGCGGTCTCCTGGTCGATGACGCGGCCGGCGAACAGTGGGAATTCGAGCAAGACATCCACCTCAATGCCAAAGGCAAACTCGCCGTCGAGATAGACAGAAACGCGGGTGGCGTTTTTCTTTTGCGGCTCGATGGCGGTCACCGTGCCGGCGCGAAGCGCACGATCCATCTCTGGCCGCTCGTCCGGCGCGGGGTGATCTGAGGCCCGGAGGCTCATGGCCGCTCGTTGACGTTTACAGTGACGTCTACAGTGACGTCCACAGTGACGTTTACGGTGAGGCTGTCGATCGAAATACCGGCGAAGATGCCGGAGGCGCCTTCGATGTTCGACGCAGGCTCGCGGCGCTGCGGCGCGTCGCGCGTGGCGGCGAACCGGGCATAATCTTCAAAGGAGCGGACGAGGTACACCGTCAGCGCGTGCGGAGGAAAAGGCGTCGTTAGGGAATCCACGGGGATCCCATAGACGCCGGTCCATCGATGGCCTCCGTCTGCAAGCCGCGTCATTTCATCTTCCAGCCGGATCTCGTTGGGCTGCAGGAAAAAATCGATGACCGTGGACGAAAACGCGATCTTCGGACGGAGCTGAGTTTCGATCCAATACGCGCTATCCGCTATGCCCTCGGCGCGCCACCAGAGGGACACCTCGACGGGGTACAGGAACCCTTTCTGCGCGCCGACGCCCAGCGTGTCGAGGCGGAGGGAGTCGATCAGGATCGCATCGACCGGCTCATTGGGGATGTGGATGGACAGGCTGTCGAGCCGGATCCCGGGCGGAGTGGAGCCGGTAGCGGAAGCCGCGAGATCTCGCCAGGTAGCCTCGAGGCGAAAGCGCGTGTAGGCTTCGATGGGGACGAGTTCGTCGGTGACCGGCGTGTAGCGCCCAGGCGTGTCGGTCGGGGCGTAGGAGATCCGGCGGCCGTCGAGATGCAGCGTTATCTCCGCGTCGTCGACGGCGTAGGCGTCGTCGTCGATGGGGTCGGTGAGGGGTTGGCCGCGCTGGACAAGGATGGGAGGCAGCGGCCGGCCGGTCTGCAGGTACCCTTCGATCACGAGCACCTGATCGTCCACCGGCGCGACGGTATCGCAGCCGGCGACGACGGCCATCAGGAGGATGAGGGCGACGAGGCGGTGAAGGGGGCGAGCGACAACGGGGGTGTCCGGCATCACAATTCCATCTCCAGTTCGAACAGCGGAAGGATGGGCAGCCCGCGCAAGTCGCGCGGCTTTACGATCGGCTGCGCCGGGTCGTACAGCCGGTCGATCACATTCCGCCGGTTGGTGAGATTGACGACATGCACCTGCGCCCGCCACCGGGCGCCGATCAGTGTGAATCGGTTGCTGATCGTGAGGTCGAAGCGGACGTATGGAGGCAGTCGGCCGTTATTGATTTCGGGTCGGGATAGGTAGCGTGTAGGCGGCTCGCCGGTGGGGCCGGCGAGGCTGTAACGGGCGACGGGCACGGTAAAGGGGTACCCGCTCCGGGCGGTAGTCGAGAGGGTGATGTTCCAGGTGGTAAAGAACCGGGTGATGGTGGAACGAAAGAGCCTCGGCGCGTCATAGTCCGTGGGGCGAAAGCCGGTCGTGGCCGGGTCCGAGGGGCGGACGAGCGCGCGGCTGCCGGCGTAGTTGATCCACAGCAGCCAGGGCCCGCGCCGTACCTGCGCGGTGTACTCCATCCCGTAGCCCTCGCTTTCGCCACTGGTATATTGCGCCAGCAACGAACCGAGCCCGATGCCCGGGCCGATCAACTCATCTTTGGTCTGGAAGGCGTCGGAGGGGATGAGCACGCGGTCCGCGCGGCGGAAATACGTTTCGGCGGAGAGGGTGAGCCAGGGCAAGGGCCGGCTTTCCCCTTCGAGGGACGTCTGGAAGCCGGTCGAGGGCCGGACGGACCGCGACGTGGGGATCCACCGGCTCGATACGAGATCGTACACGAGCGAGTACCGGTCGCGCAGGCGCTGGATAAACTGCACCTGTTGGCCGGCGGCGGCGCGGACGATCATCCAGCGTGGGTCGGCTATATATTCGACATTCACTTGAGGGCTGGTGTAGACCTGAGGCCGACTGCTGAAGCGGCTCAGGCGTACGCCGGGGCGGATGGTGAGCCGTTGGCCGGCGCGCCAGGTGTCCTCGACATAGGCCGCCATTTCCATTGCGTTGAGATGGCTGGTATCCGCAGTGATGTCTATGGTGGTGGGCGTGCGTTGCACCCGTGCGTCGATCTGGCTGTCGAACGCGTGTTCGATGGCCTGAAAGCCGAATTGAAAGTGATGCGCGTCGTTGGCGAAAAAGTCGCCGTCGAGCTTGATGCCGAGATCGCGGACGCGGACATGGTAATAGGAGTCTACGATGGCGCTGCTGGTGGGCCGGATGAGGGCGCCTTCGGTGGCGTTGTAGCTGGTCCGGTAGGCGGTCGAGGTGAGCAGCATCCGCCGCGAGATGACATAGGTGTGTTGCAGCGAGAAGAGCCTGTTGCCCCAGGAGTGGTCCAGTTCAAAGTACAGGTCGGCGGGGCGAAGCCAGGAGGAGAAGTCGAGGGAGACATCAAACGGCAACCGGAGGTCGAGCACGTCGCTACCGGCATAATACGTGAGCGAGAGGCGGTGCTCGTTGCCTGGTTTGTAGGCGAGTTTGGCGGTGAGATCCGAGAAATAGTAGCCTGTCCGGAGCGTGTCTCGGACGCCGCTGCGGTCCTCCACCGGATGCTCGCGTCCGATGAGCTTATCCAGGTACGAGCGTCGTCCGGAGATCATGAACGAGCTGCGGCGGGTGAGGGGGCTTTCGAATAGGAAGCGGCCGCTAAGGGCGCTCAGGGCGACCCGTGCCTGCGGTTTCGTCCGACTGCCGTCTTTGAGTCGGGCATCGAGGACGGAGGAGAGCCGGCCGCCGTGTTGTGCGGGGAACGAGCCGCGGTAGAGTTTGATGTCTTTGAACGTGTCCGATTGGAAGGTGGAGACCAGGTTAAACGCGTGCCAGGGATGGTAGACGGGCGCCCCGTCCAGCAGGTAGAGGTTCTGGTCGGTCGATCCGCCGCGGACGAGTAGTCCGTTGTTGATGCCACCCTCTTTGCGGACCCCGGGCGTCCACTGCAGGGTGTTGAAGAGGTCGTTTTCACCGTTAAACGCCGGCATCGCTTCGATATCCTGGATCGAGATGGCGAGCACACCGGGGATGGGGAGTTTACGGCGAGAGGACGGGGATAGGTCCTCGACGGTGAGGCCGTCCGTTTCGAGGGCGACGGGCTGAAGGCGCAGCACCGCCGGCCGGGCGGTGGTGGCCAGCGTGGTGTCGACGGGCTGGTACCCGAGATACGAGATACGCACCCGATGTGCTCCGCGGGTCAACCGGGCGAGCGTGAACGACCCATCCGGCCGCGAGGTGACGCCGCGTTGTTCGCTGACCAGGTAGATATGCGCACCCGAGAGCGAAACGCCCGTTTCACCATCCACGATGCGGCCGGCGAGCTGGCTGTTCTGCCGCACCAACCCGGCGGCTACCACGCCATTGCCGGGTTCGACGACGGGCGCCAGGATGTACTGCTTGGCGTGTAGGGCAATGGATCGGACATCGGTATCCGCCAGGACGCACCGCAGCGCATCTTCAAATGAGTCGCCCTCATAGAGGCATGTCGCCTCGTTTTCCTCGATGAGGCGTACGGAATACACGAAGTCGACCCCGCTTTTCAGGCTCAGATAGTCGAGCGCATCGCGTAACGGAGCCTGGGAAAGGTCGATGCTAATGGCTTGCGCCAGAACATAGTCGGGCCGCGCCATCCCTACGGATGCGACAAGGAAAGCCAGAGTTAGAGGGAAGAATCGACGCAAGGAGCCCGACCGGTCGAGGGTTGGAATACCCTGAGATACCACCCAGAGGTCGACGGGTTCTAGCGCGATCGTGTTTCAAGCCCTCCAATACCGCGAGCGGTCGGATGCGCCGGGTGTGCGGTCGATGCGCGGTGGCGGACCGTCGAACGTAGGGGAAGACGGAGCGAGCAGGCGGTAGGTTACAGAGGAGAACGGCTTATGGGAGGATGTTTTCGGGTGCGCCGAGGTGGATGGCCTGGTCGTTGCGCACCGCACGGGTATTAAAAGCGATGGCGATCAGGTTGACGGCCTGATCGATTGAGAGGCTGTCTGGAGCGAGCGTGGCGGTGAACCGTTCATTCTCGAGCGCCGGCTCGATCGTGACTGTCTCGCCGTAGGTCTGGCTGAGGTGCCGGGCTACCTCCCGTAGCGGCGTTTCGTGGAACACCAGGTAGCCCGACCAGCTCAGGGTGCGGGCCATGTCCGAGACGGCGGCCGGCGGCGTCGGCCGCCGCAACCCTCGGATCCGGCTCGTCTGGCCGGGGGAAAGGGTGACCGGGGGATGATTCCACCGCCGGGACGCAACTGAAACCTGACCGCTAGCGAGGATGACCTGCGTCTGGGCGAGGCTGGCCTGGATGCTGAAGCTGGTGCCAATCGCGCTTGTTCGGGCCGTGGGAGTTTCCACCATAAACGCCTCATCGCCGGGAATGACGTGGAAAAACGCCTGCCCCCGCAATGTTACGGCCCGAGTCGCACTGGCAGATCGCTCCGACTTGCGGTAGCTGAGGCGGGAAGGGCCGAGGAGGCGGATGGTCGATCCATCGGCAAAAATCACGTCCTCGGTCTGCCCGTAGTCCGTGTGCACAACTACCAGATGCTCGCTGCGCCAGGCGAGGACGGAAACCGAAACGGCGGTTACAAGCAGGAAAACGCCGGCGACAACCCGTTTTCTCCAGGTAGACCTGTTTTGGGCGCGCCGGTTTGGAGACCGGTCGCGCCGCGCGCCCGGCGTCTCCGCCGGCGCTTCATCCCACAACCGGCTGAATTCCCGGCTTGCCGCTCGGATTTGATCGGACACATCCCGCAACGCGGGGTGGGCGGCAAAGGCCGCATCGAGGGCGTCACGCGTTTCCTCCAGCCAGGTGGCCTCTTCGTCGCTCAGTGTGACGCCTTCGGCATCAAGTGCATAAAGCACCAGCATCGTGCGATCCGGCATGACGCGGTGCAGGTTATTTCGCGCCTCCGCCTGAAGCGTTTGCCAGCGCACCAGTATTTCGCCCAGTTCAGGACTGGTCTCCAGTTGCCTGCGTAACGACGCCTGTTCCTCAGGGGTCAATTCATCGTAACTCAGGATAGCTTCGTAAGCGTCGCGCATGAAAAAGAGGGACGCAGGCTGGTGCTCTGGTCGGCAATGGTACGGACGAACGCGGATCGATTCGATATGCTACGGTAGCCGCTCGCTTCCCCCGGGAAGTAACACGTCGGGGGCAATTAAAACGGGAAATGCCGTACCTCTTCCGGAATAGGAGTCCACAACGCTTGGGCCAGCATCCGGGCGCCGAGGGCATGCCGCCCCCGGTCAGCGCCCCAACTAAGCACCCGGCGCGTATCAAACGGGAGGGTTGCCTACAGATTTTGAGGCGCAGCGGGGCTGGCGTGCTTCTCCTGGCGCGGCACGACCGGCCCCATCATCACAATCCGTTCCTCGAGGGCCGGCGTATAGCCTTCGTGGCCATCCAGGTTGCGCGGATAAGGCGGCATTTTCGCACGCGATCTGCGACGGAGTTGCAGCACGGCGATGGTGCGGGCGTCCACCTGCAGGGCGCGGGTCTGTGCCGCCGGGGCTGGCGCGACCTGGTGTGTCGAGTCCCTGGCACTGCGGTTTTCGCCGGCCGGAAAGCCCGCTACAAGCCCGAAGGATAGGTAAAGAATGGCAAGGGAGAACATGGAGACACCGTTCTGTATGCCTCTGGTACATGCGATGGGCACATTGGTTTTCCTGAAGGTCGTACTCGATTGCGAAACAATGTAACGCAGGTAAGGTCGGCCGCGTCGATGACTCGACGCGGCCGACCTTGTTACGCTCGCTGCCCGGTGCGCCTTATGGCTGAATTAAAGGCAGGCTATGCTGCGGTCCTCAGAGATTGCGTGGCTCGTTTTCGCCATGGGAGTCGCCGCCGTTACCGCCGGTGCCGCCCGTGGCCTGGACGTCGGAGGGCTCGGGCCCGGTGAGGGAGGCGGCGTTGCAGCCGGCGAGGAAGGTGGCGCCAGCGAGGCTGACGATGACGAGGAAGGAGCGGAGGGAGAGGGTGATGGATTTCATAGCGATGTCTGTGTGATAATGTCGTGTGGTAAAGGGAAAATGGAAGGTGTGAGAACCGTGAGTTTGACTACAGATTGCGTGGCTCGTTTTCGCCATGGGAGTCGCCGCCGTTACCGCCGGTGCCGCCCGTGGCCTGGACGTCGGAGGGCTCGGGTCCGGTGAGGGAGGCGGCATTGCAGCCGGCGAGGAGGGTGGCGCCGGCGAGGCTGGCGATGACGAGGAAGGAGCGGAGGGAGCGTGTGGTTGTGTTCATGGAGTTTACCATTTCTGGGTTGGTGATGGACAGGCCCGACTGGAGCGAACCGGCCGGATTATTAGCGTAAAAGGGAGGGCAGTTCGTGGCTGCGTTTTGAGGGTAGACGTAGCCAATTCGTGTATCCACGGAGCTGTTGTCGACGGGAAGAGGGGGTGTAGGCGCACCATGCGGTTACGTCAAGTTTGTGAGCAACGTGCGACAGGGCGGCCCAGGGGTCGCCTTGTCTGCAATGGTGGGGAAGGGCCGAAATCATGCCTTTACCCTCGCGGCCGGCGACGCGGTAGGAGGAGCGCGCCAGCCGGCGGTTTTAAAACACGATTTCTAATGATGGCGAGGAGTCCCGGCTGAGCCGTGAAAACCATCCTCCTCGGCAGTGCAGAGCGGGTGTACCCGGGCAAAATCGAGATGAGCTCTTTGCAGCGGGTGTTCGATGGGACGACAGTAGGGCAATACCGAGCACCTGCCGGTCGCGTTGCGCCAACTACCTTATTCACGATGCGGATCCGATTCCGCGTGGCCGTTTTCTAGATGATTTCCAGGTAGTTCCTAGACCGTATTCTAGAGCGTTCACACGGAGGATCGGTTAGCCCGAATCGGGGATAGATCGAGGTGATGCCTGAGGGAGGATCGCCTGATCGGGACAGGTCGCGCACTTCACCTTCCGGGACGAGAGGGATCGTACTCGGTTGGTGATGGGTCTGGATAATTGAATACTTAAAATAAGATTCAGCAAAAGTCAGAATCGCCACATATCTGTGAAGATCTCGAAACAGATTTCTGGGCAGTTGTGCCCTAGCTTGCATAATTTTCCGCGGGGCGACGGATGTTTTTTTCTCCTACCTGGCCGATCGGCCGACTTCTGACGCTGGCGCTCTTCGTTGCGTCTGGTAGCCCTGAGGCGTAGTTTATGCGTCCAAACGGGCGAGGGGGGAACCCCCCCGTGTGGTGCGCCGATGTCTTGTGGCGTGCCGTTAACGAGTGAATCTAGCTTCTCATCGCGCTCCTTGCCTCCTTCCGCCTTTTCGATGAAGCCTGTAAACGCATGTATGGTGTGGCTCGGTGCGTTGGTTCTGGTCCAGTCGGCGCTGGTTCAGACGGCACTGGGCCAGTCCGAGCTTTTTCACGAACAGGTCGGGTACGCGTACGATTTGCAGCGCTTCACGCCGGCCGAGTACGCCGGCCATGCGCAGAACCTGGCCACGGTGCAAGATCGACGCGGTATCGTCTATGTCGCCAACCGCTCGGGTCTTCTCGAATACGATAGCGCCACGTGGCGGCGCCTCCGCATGCCCAACGGGGAGGGCGCCTTTTCGCTCGCGCTGTCGGATAGCGGCGTCGTCTATGTAGGTGGGAAAGGGGAGATCGGGTATCTCGCCCCTGATTCTGTCGGGGTCATGCGGGTCGTCTCCTTGATGGACCAGGTGCCGGAGGACAAGCGCAACTTCCTCTATGTCTGGGGTGTGCACGAGACGTCCAGGGGGGTGTACTTCCACACCGGCAACCGCATTCTCCGCTGGGATGGCCGGGCCTTTTTGACCTGGGAATCGGAGCGTCGGCTGCATACGGCGTTCGCCGTGCACGATCGGTATTTCATCAGGACGGATTCGATCGGGATTCAGGAGATCGTCGGCGATGAATTACAAACCGTGTCCGGCAGCGAGGTGTTCGCCACGAAGCGCGTGGTGGCCATGGTGCCCGACGGCCCCGTGGGCGTGCTGGTCGCCGCACAGTCCGGCTTAGACGGCCCGCTTGAACTTTACCGGATGGTGGAGGAGGAGCTCATTCGCATCGAGGTGGATGCGCACTTCGAGGACGCCGGTGCCACCTTTTACAACGGCGTGGCGCTTCCGGGCGGTTTTGTGGCGCTAAGCACGTTGAATGCCGGTGTGTACATCATCCGGAGTGACGGATCGATCGTGCAGGTGCTCAATCACGACTACGGGGTCCCGCTCGATGGCAACGCCATGTCCCTCGACGCCAATGGTGGACTCTGGATCGCGCATAACAGCAATGGGATCACGCGGCTTAATGCCCCGGTCGCGATGACGGCCTTTGGGGAGGCACACGGCCTGAAGACGATGCACGACATGGTGCGGTTCGGCGACCGCTTCTATGTGGCCACGGGCGCCGGCATTTTTCGGCTCAAAGAGCGGGAGCTCGACCGCAAGGCGGTCTTTAATCCCAACGCCTTCGAGCCGATGAACCCCGATGCGCTCACGGCCTGGTCGCTGGCTATCTTTCAGGGCGAGCTGTTCGCCGGCACCGAGTGGGGCGTGATGCGTCTGGTAAACGATGATTTTTCACTCATCTCCCTGGATAAACCCATCAAAAACGTTCGACGGGTAGTGCCCTCGGCGCGGTACGCGGATCGCCTGTATGTTGGCACCAACCAGGGTATCGTCCGGCTCGAGAAACGCGGGGCTGCGTGGCGCGTGGCTCCGGTCGCTGCTTCGATCGTGGACCCCGTCCACTCGCTGGTCGAAGAAGCAGATGGGACGCTCTGGGCCGCCACGCGCGGCAACGAGGGTTGGGGGCTCTGGCGCATCGCGTTTGATGGGTCCGAAGATACGGCCGGCGACGTGCGCCAACTAGCCTCGGAAGACATTCCGTGGGAAGGGGAGGTGGTGCTCGCCGCCGTGGAAGGCGCCATGCGTTTTCTGCCGCGCAGGGGCCTCTACAGACACGAACCCGGGCCGGACGGCGCCGATCGCTTCGTGCCGGACGTCCAGCTGGCGGACCCCTCCATGGCAAACGACTCGCTTGTTACGCTGGCTGAAATCGGCGACATGGTGTGGTTGGTTTACCAGGATCGCCTGGTCTACGCACAGAAAACCGCCGGTGGCACCTACGCGCGACGCACCTTCGAACATATCGAGATGCCACGCTGGGAATCTACGGTGTCTATCTACCGGGATGAGCACAACACGTTGTGGATCTCGTGCGGTCAGAACCTGTACCGGTATGTGGATCGCCTGGATACCGGCGTGGACCGAACGGTCTATTTTAATCCGATGATTCGGGGGGTGACCGTGGCCGCCACCGATTCGATGTTGACCAGCCGGACCGACACAGGCGTGTCCGGTCTGCCGGATTTGATCGTCGGCAGCCGTACGAACGATCTGACATTCGATTATGTCCTCCCTGAATACTCGGCGCCCGGGAATGTCCTCTACAAGGTGAAGCTGGAAAACTTCGATAGTCGGTGGTCCGACTGGACGCCTGACACTCGCTCGACCTATCGTAATTTGCCGGCCGGAGACTATCGCTTCCTGGTACAGGCCCAGACCCGTTCTCACCTCTACACCCGCGAGTCCGCCATTGCCCTGCGGATTCTCCCCACGTGGTCCTGGAATATCTGGGCGTGGATGTTATACGCCATCATCCTGGTCACCCCGGTCGTTCAGTTCGTGCGGCACCGCCGCGCACGTCAGCAGTTAAAGGAGTTGGAGCGCGAACGCATCGTCATCCAGCGGCTCAACGAGGCAAATACGCAGCTCCGCGCCGCCAACGAGACCTTGCGGCAGGCCAATGTATTAAAAGACGAGTTCCTCGCGAACGCCTCGCATGAGTTGCGCACCCCGCTCACGGCCATCCTGGGCTTTACCGACGTATTGAAGGAGGAAATGCCCGATGGGCCGCTCGAATATCTGGAGTTGATCGACGAAAACGGGAAACGGTTGCTCCGAACGATCAACTCGCTGCTCGATCTGACAAAACTCCGGGCGGGGATGTTGGAGGTGCGGTTGGAGCGGCTCGACGTATGCGAGAAATCGGAGGAAATTGTGGATATGATGTCCCAGCTGGCAAAGAATAAAGGGATCCGGATGTATGTTGATCGCCCGGATACGCCGATATACGCCATGCTGGACACGCATTGTTTTGAACGGATCCTGTACAACCTGGTAGGTAACGCGATCAAGTTTACCGAGCGCGGGGAAGTAGAGATCTCGATCGAGCAGGGCGTCGCCGGCGAAGCGATCGTCCACGTTCGGGATACCGGAGTGGGCATATCCGAGGCCTTTATGCCCCATCTGTTCAGCGAGTTCAAACAGGAGCCGCGGGAGGAAGGCCAGCCCGAAGGGAGCGGACTGGGTCTGGCGATTACGGCTCAGCTGGTCGAGTTGATGGGCGGAGCCCTTCACGTGCACAGTGTCCGCGGCGCCGGCAGTACCTTCACGATCATTTTACCCGTTGCCGGCGCACTCGGCGACCCGCGGCCGGCGGGGGCATCGACTACCCCTCATCCACCCTCTTAACGGCATTCCATGCGTCCTTTCTGGCGGCTCTTTCGGGCTATCGTTTCAACCACGGCGCATTGCCTGCATCTGATCGCCACGCTGCCCGGTAAACCGCCGGCTGAGCGCGCCCGGTATCGGGCGCTCAAACAACAGGTAGGCTGCCGCGCCATCTGTCGGGCATTACACACCGAGGTGCGCCTTATCGGGGATCCGCCCACCCGGCAGGGGATGCTGGCCGTCTGTAATCATGTGGGGTTGCTCGATACCGTCGCCATCGCGTCCGTATTGCCGGTCACGTTTGTGTCGAAAGCCGAAGTCGAGCACTGGCCCTATATTGGCTGGGTTACCCGGCTTGTTGGCGTTATCTTTGTGGAGCGAGAGCGGAAGATGCAAACCGGTTTGCTCGTTGAACGCGTGCAGAACCGACTCACCGATCACGTAGACGTACTTGTTTTTCCCGAAGGCACCACCGGCTACAACGAGGGGGTCCGCCCCTTTAAAACGGGCTCGTTTGCCGCCGTAGCCGGGTTGGAGGACGCGGCCGTGTTGCCGCTCTGCCTCAAGGGTGTGTCCGTCAACGGCCGTTCGGAGCCGGCATTCCTGCGCCAGGTATTGACTTGGACGGGGGAGACCACGATGTTCAAACACGCGAGGCAACTTCTAAAGGCTCGGCGCATAGTTATCGAACTCCATATAGGTACGCCGATCGACACCCGCGATCGCGATCGGAAAGAGCTCGCGCAGCTTGCGCAAGAGGCTGTCGAGGCGCTGGGCGGATGGCGTGTTGAGGCCGGCCCCCCGGGATGACCGGTCTCGTGCGCCGGCGCGCCCGGTCCGTCTGAGGCGGATCACCACTTCGTTATCTATATTTCCCGGAATACGCATGGCCGACGACAAAAAAACAAACGGCATACACCTGCTCGCGGGCATCGGCCTGGTGCTGGTGGGGCTGCTTGCCGGCATTCTCATCATGCTGTTCGCCATCCAGGCGCAGACGCGGCAGGCCGA
>JAWXAX010000286.1 GCA_034439735.1 Rhodothermales bacterium
ACGGTGAACTCAGCCTGGAGCCTCGGATCGAATCACTCGGTGGGTATCTCACCCCGAACGAACTGTTTTTTGTCCGCAACAACGCCTACAGCATCGAAGTCGACGCCGCCGGCTACCGCCTGGAAGTTGCCGGTGACGCCGTCACGACGCCGCTGTCGCTTTCGTATGCGGACCTGCTGGCGATGCCGGTCCACACGGTCTACGCCTACCTCGAATGCGGCGGCAACCAGCGCGGGTTTTTTGCCTCCACGATGGGGCAGCCGGCGGAAGGGACGCAATGGCAGCGCGGCGGCGTCGGGATGGCGATCTGGGAGGGAGTGGCGCTGCGGGACGTGCTGACGCGCGCCGGCGTGACGGATCAGGCGGCGCACATCCAGATGATCGGGCTGGACACCGAGGCGCCCGAAGGCGGCTTCCGCCGGCCGATGACGTTCGAAAAGGCGATGGACCCGGATACGATCCTGGCGTACCGAATGAACGGGGCGCCGCTTCCGAAGGATCACGGCTTCCCCGTCCGCGCGATCGTCCCGGGATGGGTGGGCAGCAACCAGGTCAAGTGGCTCGGCCGCATCGAGGCGCACACGCAGCCGGTGTGGAGTAAAAACGTGACGACGTCCTACGTCCTCATTGGCGACGCCTACCCGAAAGAGGGCGAGGCGGACGGCAAGATCATCACCGAGCAGTCCATCAAGAGCATCCTCATCCTCCCCTGGCCGGCGACGCTCGCGCCGGGTCGGCAGCTGCTGCGGGGCTACGCCTTCTCCCCACAGGGGCCTGTGGAGACGGTGGAGTGGAACGACGGGGGCGGCTGGAAGCCGGCGCGCCTCATCGATCCGCCGATGCAATACGCCTGGCGACGCTTCGAATTCGAGTGGGAGCCGGCCGCCGGCGCCCACACGTTGCGCACCCGGGCGACCGACGCTGCTGGCAATTCGCAGCCGGAGGAGGTGCCGTTCAACGAAAAGGGGTATCTTTACAACGTTCCTCTGGCGCACCCAATCACGGTGGCGTGAGTCGCATGAAGGAGTATGTCTTGCTTCTGGGGATCGTCCTTTCGGGAATCGGCTGCGCGGACCCTGCCGCCGACGCCCGCGCCCAGCAGGAGAGGGGGCAGGCCGCCTATGCCAGCTACTGTGCCTCCTGCCACGAGATCGAACAGGGTATCGGCCCGCGCCTCAAACGCGAAGTGCTTGCCACGCGGCTCTCGGCCGCCACACTCCTGGCTTACAACCGACGCAACATGCCTTATCAAGCCGGTAATACGCTGCCGTATGAACAGTATGTGGACATCACCGCCTACCTGCTCGTCCGCGGGGGATTTCTGGATTCAAGCCGCGTCTTTACCGAGTCGGACGCGGCCGGCATCTCCCTGGTCCTGGCGCGCGGGGCGCCCTGAAAAGCCGTCAGCCCCTGTTGAGATTCGCGTACTCACACCCCTATCTTACCACCGAACACCTTACAACCTGCATCCCGATATGCGTTACGCGTCACGGCTTACCACGCTACTCCTCCTCTGGGCCGTTGCCTCGAGCGCCCAGGCGCAAAGCTACGTCCTCGAGCGTCTCGACAACTCACCCCGGCAGCAGGAATGGGTGACCGTTCAGGCCGGCGATCGCCAGGTCGATGCCTTCGTCGTGTTTCCTGAGGGCGCTGAAAAGGCGCTCTCCGTGGTGGTGATCCACGAGAACTGGGGATTAAGCGACTGGGTCCGCGGCGTGGCCGACCGGCTCGCCGAGGCAGGATACATCGCCATCGCGCCCGACCTGCTCTCGGGCGCCGGCCCCGACGGCGGCAACACGCAATCCTTTGCCTCGGAGGACGACGTCAGCCTGGGGATCTCCAGGCTCGATCCCGCCGTCGTGACGAACGACCTTGCGGCGGTGACGGCCTATATGCGTGCGATGCCGGCGGCGAACGGCAAAGTGGCGGTCGCTGGCTTCGGCTGGGGCGGCGAGCAGGCCCTACGCTTCGCCACCAACCAATCTGATATAAAGGCCGCGATGGTATTTTATGGCGGCCCGCCAGCGGAAGGCTTCGAGCGCATCCAGGCGCCGGTCTACGGATTCTACGGCGGCGACGACCCCCGCATCAATGCAACGATCCCAACTACGGCGACGGCCATGCGGAATGCCGGCAAGATGTATCAGCCCATGCTTTACCCGGATTCAGGCCATGGCTTCATGCGCGACGGCCAGGACCCTGCCGGCACTGACCCCAATAAACGGGCCTTCGAGCAGGCATGGCAACGCTGGCTGAAGATCCTGGCGGGACTTTGAAAAGGTAAAAGGGAAAAGGAAAAAGGAAAAACAGGTTTTACCTTTTTCCTTTTCCCTTTTACCTTAATCGGACACCCTGTTCAGCCCGAGCGCCCGAATCAGCAGCCGCGGCAGGGGTTTGTCCACGGGGCGTTTACGGAGGTCCAGGTACCAGTTCCACTTTTTCATGATGGGCACCCGGTGGGTCTCGACGAACTCGATGAGGGTGCCGTCGGGGTCCTGGATGTAGCTAAAGTGCCCGCTGGCCTCGCCCATGTCGAACGAGTTCATGCTGTCGACGACGAAGGGGAAGCCGGCGTTTTTGCAGCACTCTTCAAGGGCGGACATGCCGTGAACGTCGAAGCAAAGGTGGATGAAGCCGAGATCGCCCCAGAACCGATCCTTGAAGGCCGGCACGGGGAATCGGTCCAGCACTTTGACGAGTTCGATGTGCGTTGCGCCGAATAGTGGACTGAACCCGCCCCGGCCCTGGTTTTCCTGTGCGAGGAGGATACGGCGCACACGGGTATTCCCTTCGGGACGTGCGCCGGCGAAATCCTCGAACACGCCTTCCGCCTCGTACACGACCCGCGAATAACCCAGCACGCCGCTGTAGAGGGTCCTCGCCTTATCGATATCCGATACCCCGATGATGCAACCGGCCACCCCGCCGGTGAGATGCCGGTTGGCGTGTGAGAACCAGCTGTCGGAGCCGACGATGTCGAACCGATTGCCGAACGGATCGGACACAAAAAAGTGCGGCCGGCCGGCGGGGTCGTTCAGAACCGGTGTCAGGCCGGCGAGCCCTGCGGCGGCGTATTGCCGGTGCGAAGCGGCGATATCGCGGGATTTGACACGGGCGGCAAAGAGGCCGTAGTCGCCCAGGCGGATGGGCTGCGCCGGCGCCGTTGGAGTCCGGCTTGTGAACTGCCAGATCTCCATCCCCCCGCCGCCCTGGAGATTGATCGCCAGCGTCGCATTGCGCGACTGCACGACGCCCCCCGTGAATGCCTGCATGAGGGGCGCATCGGCGGCCTCCTGGAAGACCGGGATGTCCATCCCGAAATGGCTTCGGTACCAGGCCCAGGCGGTAGCCATGTCGCTAATGCCGATACCTACCTGCTGGATGCCATTGATGCGGGCGTTCATGAACGAGAGGGTAGGGAGGTGTACGTCAGCGCGTCGGTTCCACGAGGTCGCCCGGGACGGTATAGACGTAGCCATCGCCCGACGCCGGCTCCAGGTTGAGCTGGTCGCGCAGCAGTTTGAAGGCCTCCAGGGTCCGGTCAACATCCTCGTCCGTATGAGAAGCCGTGGAGGTCATCCGGAACAGGACGACGCCTTTCGGGACCACCGGGTAGCTGACAGCCGACACGAAGATGCCGCATTTAGTGCGCAGCAGATGCATCGCTTCGGTAGCCGTCCGTTCGTCGCCGGCGGGGATATACACCGGCGTGATCGGGGAGGCCGTGGCGCCGACGTTGAAGCCCAGCTCCACCAGGCCATTGCGCAGTTTGTGGGTGATGCGCCACATCTGTTCGCGGAGCGCGTCCCCGTTTTCGACGATGTCCAGCGCGGCCATGACGGACTCGACGTAGATCATCGGGAGGCTCTTGGCGAAGATCTGGGTGCGCGCGTTGTAACGCACGTAGTCGATCACCCGCTCGTCGCCGGCCGTGACGCCGCCAATGGCCGCGAACGACTTGGCGAAGGTGCCGAAGTAGAGGTCGATCTGATCCTGGCACCCGAGCAACTCTCCGACGCCGGCGCCCGTCTTGCCCATGATGCCAAAGCCGTGGGCGTCGTCGACGAAGAGGCGTGCACCGTACTGGTTTTTCAGCGCGCAGATCTCGTCGAGCCGGCCCATGTCGCCCGTCATCCCGAACACGCCTTCCGTGACGACCAGCACGCCGCCCTTGCGGGTCTCGTTGACCTTCTGGAGCTGTTCCTCCAGGCTGTTCATGTCGTTGTGGCGGTAGACCCGGAACGGTTTGCCGCTCGAGGCGACGAGCGCACCGTCCACGATGCAGGCGTGCGAGAGGCTGTCGATGATGATCGAGTCGTTGCCGTCCACGACGGCGTCGATCGTCCCCATCACGCCCATGTAGCCGTAGTTGAAGACGATAGACGCCTCTTTCTGGAGGTAGCGGGCCATGCGGCGCTCGAGTTCGAGGTGCCGCTCGGTGTTGCCGGAAAGCATGCGCGACCCCATGGGCGACCACACGCCGTGCTGGCGGACGGCTTCTTCGGCCGCGCGCTGGATGGTCGGGTCGCCGATGAGGCCGAGGTAGTTGTTGATCGACCAGACGACCACTTCCTGCCCCTTGAATTTCATTCGGGGCGCCGGCGTGCCTTCCAGGATCGGCTGGGTGAAGTACTGGTCCTTCTGCTGGCGGTACTTGCCGAAGTAGCCGCCGTCCGTGTCGCACTTCTCGAACAGGTCCTTCTTTTCGGCCTTCTTCGACGCCGGCGCGGGGGCCGGAGCCGGCGCGCCAGTGAACTGGTACGAGAGCTTATCGGCCAGTTCGGACACGGTGAGGTCGTTCAGTGCCTCGTCCATCGGGACGGTGACCTTCAGGTTGCGCTCGATTTCGAGCTTCAGCTCGACGGTATCTAGCGAATCCAGGCCGAGCACGCTGAGCGACTGGTTCGGGTCGATGCTCGTAAAGGGCATCTTGAGGGCCTTGGCGACCAGTTGCTGGAGGAAAAACGACACCAGCGTCTTGCGCTCCGCGTGCGGCAGGTTGGCGAGCGCGCCGCGGTCCAGAAACGCCTCGGTCATTTCTTCTTCTTCCTCGGCGCGTGTTTCGAGGGCATGCTGCCCGATCACGTCCAGCGTGCCGGCGAGGTAACCGGTCCGGCACGCATGCCGCTGGATCTTGCCGCTGGATGTCTTCGGCAGGCTCATCGGCTTCAGCAGCATGATGGCCTGGACCTGGAGTTCGTGCACTTCCGAGACCGCCTTGCGGATCGCGCGGGCGATTTCCTCGACATTCAGGCCGCGCATGTGGGTTCGTTTCGCCTCGATCGCCACGGCCAGCTTCTCCTGGCCATCGACCGAGATGGAGAATGCGGCGGCGGCGCCGTGTTCGAGGGCGAGGTGGCTGTTTTCGACCGTCTTCTCGATGTCCTGCGGGTAGTGGTTGCGGCCGCGGATGATGATCAGATCCTTGAGACGGCCCGTGACGTAGAGGTGGCCGGCCAGGACGAATCCGAGATCGCCCGTGCGCATGTAGTCCACTCCCGGCGTTTCGGCGAGTGTCGCGTGGAACGTACGCTCGGTCTCCTCGCCGCGATTCCAGTAGCCTTTCGCCATGCTCGGGCCGGAAAGCCAGATCTCGCCGACGGCGCCGTCGGGCCGGCGGACGCCCGTTTCGGGGTCGACGATCTGGATGGTATTCCCCAGCCAGGACTGACCGCAGCTCACGAGGATGCGTTCGTCCTCCACCGTCCCTTTCGCGAGGATCACCTTGTTCTGTTCGAGCGCGGTGCCGCGTACGCGGAGGCGGTGTACCGGCGTTCCGACCGGGTTGGCGCCGACAAACAGGGTGGCTTCCGCCAGACCGTAACACGGCACGAAACTGGTCGCCGAGAAGCCGTGCGGGGTAAACACCTCGGTGAACCGGTCCAGGGTGTCGGAAGCCACCGGCTCGGCTCCGTTGTAGGCCGTCTGGAGCCGACTAAGATCGAGCCCGACGCGGTCTTCCGGTGCGATCTTGCGGGCGCACAGGTCGTAGGCGAAGTTCGGACCTCCTGTGATCGTTGCTCCGTATTTTGAAACAGCCGCGAGCCAGCGTACCGGTTTCTGCAGGAAGGCGACGGGTGCCATGAAGTAGCAGGGGTACCCGAGGTAGAGCGGGTTCAGGATGTTGCCGATGAGCCCCATGTCGTGGTACAACGGCAGCCAGCCGACGACTACGGAGTCCGCGCTGGTGCCGAACGCGGCCTCCATCTGGCCCTCGTTGTGCAGCAGGTTGCCGTGGCTCACCATCACGCCTTTCGGCGTGCCGGTGGAGCCGGAAGTATATTGCAGAAACGCGATCGTGTCCTCGCCGACGCCGGGGTCGGTCCACGCATCGGCCAGTGCAAGGGGGATCGTGTCGGTCGACACCACCGTCATTCCTTTCAGCGCTTCGTCTTCCTCGAAGCGACCCTCGATGTCCCCGATGATGAGATCGTTCGTGAGCGTGATCCGCGCGTCCGCATCGCCGACGATGCCTTCGATCCGGCCCATAGAACGGTTCTTGCGCGGCGGATAGGCCGGCACGGCGATCGCGCCGGCGTACAGGCAGCCAAAAAACGCCGCAATGTAATCGATGCCGGCCGGATACAACAACAGCACCCGCTCCCCCGCCACACCCATGGTCTGCAACTTCGCCGCGATGCTCCGCGCCCGCCGATCGAGTTCGGCGTAGGTGAACCGATCGCCCTCGATCTCGCCGTCGATCAAATAGGTGTACGCAAGTCGTTCAGGCTGATGCAGTGCTCGCCAGCGGAGGATATCAACGAGGCTGGTGGGATTCATGGAGTTGGCGGTTTTGGGGTCGCTCATTGCGTGTGTCCGATCACCTGGAAAGACGTACTCACGGCGGCCGGCACGTGACCGCGCGTGTCGCGGGAGCAAAGCAGGGGAGGTGGGACGGCGCCCTCGGCGCATCTTCCACACCGGGCGCACCGTACGCCGTGGCGCCGATCCCCTTTGGATGGGTACGAACACGGAAACGGCAAGCGGGCAGGAGGTTCAAAAGAATGGACCCTAAAATAGGCCATCATCACCAATAAAGAATGCCGTGCCGCCGGATTGGGCCATTATTAGCGGAAGATTTAAGGTCCGGCACACGGTGTATCTCCTTGAAAATAAACACCCTGCGTGGTGCGAAACCCGAACAACACGTAAAGAAAATGACATCGTTGCTAACTTTTTCGCCGCCGGCGGTATCTAGAAGGTAGTTGGATGTTCGAGATCCCTGAATCCGCATGAGTGCGAACCCGCGGGAATCGCCCGACGAAGTGCTGGTGGTCGCGGCGATCCTAGGCGATCTGAGGGCGTTCGACGAACTGGCCCTTCGGTATCGGCCGGCGGTATTGCGCCTGGTGCCGGCCGACTACGCGGAGGTCCTCCGCCTTCGTTTCCTGGACGATACGCCGCTACGACGTATCGCATCGTTCCTCGACATTCCTGTTTCGACCGTCAAGTGGAGGGTGCACCGCGGCAGAACGCTGCTGAAGGAAGCCCTCGCCCGCCTCGATCCCGAATGACGCCTTTTTGACCGACCTGTATGACCGACCCGATCGATAAACTCGCCAACGTGCTAGCGCAACTCGTCAGTGACGCCGGCTATGCCCTCATCGCCGATCCCAACGCCGCCGTACACGCCCACTGCGTCCGGCAGTATAACCGCCTCCTCAACCGTGTCCGCGCCCTCGAACCCGAGCTTACGGATGGATTTACGCCGCTACCCGACAGCGCCGGCCCGGGAAGTGTCCGCATGCGCGGACGGGACCTGCTCGTGCAACTCAGCACCACCCGTTCGGCCGACTGGCTCAGCGAGTGGTTCGACCGCCTCTTCGCGCCGGGCGAACGCCTGACGTGTGCCTCTTTGTGATTTGCGTTACGCGTAACGTCACCCTCTAACTCATATCCTTTCTAGCTGCCTTATGGAACGCGACCAGGAAATCGTAAAACTCGTCAACGTTCTCCGCCGCACCGCGCGGATGGCGCAGCAGGCGGCGTGGGCCGGCTCGGATGCCGAAAGCATCGCCTATTGCGTCAAACAGTACAACAAGGTGCTCGAGCGGCTCATCGAGATCGACGAGGGTGTCTCCAGTGTGTTCGACCCGCTCGGGGAGGACGCCAACCTCACCGTCGTGGCCATGGCCTGCCGGCAACTGGCCGCCTTCTACGAAGACGAAATTGCGTCGGGCGGCACGAAGTGGGAACGCATCTACGGCGCTGCCTTCGACACCGAGTCATTCAAGGATTTCTGGCGCCAGTCCGCCAAGGACATCGAGGACTTCGGCGAATTCATCCGCGAAAACCTGGACGCCTGGGCGGCCATGCGGAAAAAGAAGGAGTAAGGGTATGCGCGTGTGGGACGAGTTCAGTGCTGAACATACGGCTCACGCAGCTTCACGGGCTCGACTTCCGGCTTCTTGCGGGCTCGCAGGTTGATCAGCTCGACAAAGATGGAAAAGCCCATCGCCGAGTAGATGTAGCCTTTCGGGATGTGGTGATCGAGACCGTCCGAGATCAGGGCGACACCGATCAGGAGCAGGAACGAGAGGGCGAGGATCTTGATCGTGGGCCGGCGTTCGACGAATTCGCTGAGGCTCCGAGCGAAGAACATCATGAACGCCACGGAGATCATGACGGCGATGATCATGATCGATATCTCATCGACCATCCCTACGGCCGTGATGACGGAGTCAAGCGAAAATACGAGGTCGAGCAGCATAATCTGGATAAGCACGCTCCGAAATGACGGCGCGGACGCGGCCGACAAAGCGGTCTCATCCCCTTCGAGTTTCTGATGGATCTCGTGGGTGCTTTTGGCAATGAGGAAGAAGCCGCCGATGATGAGGATGAGATCCCTCCCCGAAATCTCATTCGACATGATGGTGAACCACGGCGCCGTGAGTTGAATCACCCAGGCGATGGAGAACAGCAGCGCGATCCGCGACACCATCGCGAGCCCCAGGCCCAGGAAGCGCGCTTTTTCGCGCTGTGCCTGAGGAAGCTTGCCGGCGAGGATGGAGATAAATACGATATTGTCGATGCCCAACACCAGTTCAAGCGACGTCAGCGTGAGCAGGGCGATCCAGGCATCGGGAGATGAAAACCAATCCATGTAGCCGGTGGGATGAGTTGATGGTGACGTAACGAGGCACCCTGAAAGCGATCGAAAACGCCCGGTTTTGGACCGTAGGGACACGATATATCGTGTCTCGGTCGATTAACGGGGAAACTGGAGGCGAACGACGCGGCCCCCCATGCCGGCAGCCCAGCCGTCGCCGTTGGGGGCGAAGCCGACCGTCCAGTAGTTCAGGCTATCGAGCAACGTCCAGGTGTGGGCCATATCCAGGGTGACGGCGAGGCCACGGGGGCCGGCGGCCACCAGGGTTGGAGTAGACGTACCGGGGGCGAACGCGATGCCGTAGATCGCGCCCGAAAACGGCGGAGCGGTGGCGAGGTTCCACGTTTCGCCTCCATCGGACGTCACCGCGATGTTGTTCTGGCGCGCGTCCGGAGACGCCATGTCTCCGCCCGCGACGACGCCGTGGCGGCCGTCCGAGAAAGCTACCGACGCGAGGCCCGCCGTGGGAGAACTGTGGTCGACGGGGGTCTCGACGATGCGCCAGGTAGCGCCCCTGTCGTCCGAGCGCAAGAAACGCGCTTTTCCGCCGGCGCCCGTGCCTACGACCACCGTCTGGCTCCCGATGGTCTGTACACAGGTGCCGCTGGCGGCGAAGCTACCTTCTCCGGGCAGCGCGGGAGGCAGGTTGCCGGGGGGAATCCGGCTCCATCTCTGCCCGCCGTTTGAGGTGGTGATCAGGTAGAACTGGCCATCAACGGCGTCGCTGAAGGCGATGCCGCTGTCGGCGTCCCAGAAATCCATGCAGTCCAGAAAGCCGGCCGGCTCGGCATTGACGAACTGGAGCGTCCAGTTCTGGCCGGCGTCGTCCGTTTTATAGATGCGCGAGTCGTCGCCGCTGCCGATGCTCAACAGATAGGCCGTGCGGTCGTCGACGCCATGTACATCGCGAAACTGGAGGGAGTCCGCCCCCGGAACGACACCGGTTTGCCAGGTGGCGCCGCCATCCGTCGTTCGAGCATAAAGACCGTCTACGCCACTCAGCCATACGATGTGCTCATCGACCGCGCTGATGCCGATAAAGAGGGCATCGACGCCGCTCACCTGCGGCGACATCTCGGGCAGAACAGGCGGCGGAGAACAGGCGGAGAGGGCTGTAAACAGGACCGCGCACAGCGTCGCGTAGCGTGCAATGCCGGCACGAGGTAGTCCTTTCATGGTGTCAACCGGGCTGGGTGGATCAATCCCGAATATACGTCTCCAGCGATTTTTCTAGCTCACGGCCTGAAATTTTGGCATACAACACCCGGTTGGTGCCGTTGGGTTCGATGCGCAGGTAGACATACCGGCCGGATTGATACACGGCAAACTCGCGCAACGGAGTGGCGGAGATCTCGGTCGTCGGTGTCTCGCCGGCGCCCACCACCACCTCGAACGCCTCGGGGGTGAACCGATACCGATACTGGTTAAACAGGATCGCGAACGGGTTGATGACGGGCTTTAGTTCATGGGCACTGTACCGATACAGCCACGCGATGCCATTGGCATCAAGGGAGCGTCCTTCCAACTCCCCTTTGATGATCATGCCCCGCGTATACGTATCCGGACGGGATAACCAAACAGGGCCCCGATTCCAGTACGGGACGACCATCAGGAAAAACAGCAGAAACGCCAGGAAATACCGCAGGATGTCCTGCTTCGTGGCGCGTGACGGGGCAGGATGCGGTGCTGTCGGCGGCATGGCGCGGGCTCGGGTGGATGAGGATTCCCACCCGGGCAGGCAAGCGTGGTGCCAGCGCGCCGGCGGCTCACCATTCGCTGTCGCGGTTGAATTCCTGCCGGACCCCCGCCTGAAAGGCTTTCCGCGCGGCGACCATTCGTTCCGGGATTTCGTCGGTCGTGTGGCCTAGCGATTCCCGGCCGGCGCCGTCGCGACGCCGATGCCGGAGTCCCCCATGCCATAATACAGGTACCAGATGCCTTCGGACTCGATGAGGCCCTCGACGAAGACGACGTTGGCGATCTGGCCGGACTTCTCGAGTTCATTGGTGACCTGGAGGAAAGGTTCGTCGGATCGAGCGATGAGCTGGGCGGGGTTCTTCGGGTCGAACAGGGCCTGCGCGGCCGCGTACTTGAGGCTGTCGTCGGCGCTGTTGTACAGCAACAGGATGCCGTGTTCGGTGAGCATCGGGGGCGGCCCGGGTTCGACGAGCCGGCTGTCGAACATGCCGGGGCGGGGGCGGATCGCCGGCTCTTCGACCACCGTCCAGTTCAACAGATCGGTCGAATGTGCCGCCCAGATGTTCGTGTCGCCGAAGTACATCCAGTACTTCCCATCGATGGGTTCGGGGAGGATGGCGCCGGACTTGGTCCATCCGCGCTCGGGGAACGTGGGGCCGTGCCGCGTCCAGGTACGGAGGTCCGGCGAGGTGGCGATGCCCATCCGGGCTGTCTCACCGTCGTAGCCGGTGTAGGTGAGGTAGAATGTGCCGTCAATGCGGACGATGCGGGGGTCCTCGGTGCCACCCGGCAGCTCCCACGGATCCGCCGGCCCAAAGATGGGCTCCGGCTCACGGGTGAAGGCGATCCCGTCGGTGCTGGTGGCCAGCCCGATACGCGAGGTCCCGTTCCAGATGCCGATGCCGCTGGAGTCCTCGGCGCGATAGAGGAGATGGATCGTCTCGCCGTCGCTCCACGCGGCGGGGTTGAACAGGTCCTTCGCCTCCCACGTGGCGCCCTGCGGCATGAGGATCGGGTTGCCGGCGTATTTCTCGAACGGCCCGATCATCCATGCATCCGGGTCGGCCGCCGGCGGTGCGCCGCAGCCGGCGAGGAGGATGGTTACTAGCAGTAATCGAATCATCACGTTTGTCCGTTTTTACGTTATCCCGCATGGACACGATACCTCGTGTCCAAGTGTTCATCCCACCAACACGTCCACTTTAGCCTCCAGGCGGATGAGCAACGCCAGGTACCAGGCGAGGGCATTTTCGGTCTGGTGGGCGAGGGGTTCAACGCCCCAGATCACCGTCAGCGTCCGCAAGGTGCCGGCGTGCGTCTTTGTGCGCTGGGCGTCCTTCACCGGGTTGGCGCAGGGGCCGGCACCGTCGTGCAGGCACAGCAGCCCCTCGACATCGATTGCCTGGCCGGAGACGTTAAACACATACGCCTGTCCGGCCTCACCCGGCGCGATCCGCAACGGCAGCGTAGCCCGTCCCAGATCGATCACGCTGATCGGCAACCCGCTGTGCAGCGACACGGCGTTGCAGGCATCGACGGCGAGGTTAATGGGCAGCAACGGTCCTTCCTCGGCGGCTTTGACGAGGTACTCGGACGCCGGCTTGCCGCGCCCCGTGGGTTTGTAGCCGCGATGGCGGAGCAGGTCGCGCACGGCGCCACGCACAGCCTCCGATCGCTGGATCGGGGCGGGAGCGTCCAGTCGCATCAAGTCGGCCAGCCAGCCGGCCGGCGGGAGTTCTCCGAGCGGCGCCGGCCAGTCGGCGATGAAGACAGCCGGCTGAAGATCGGGGTAGGGTTCAATGGTGAGCATGGCCCGTGCGACAAATCCAGAATTCCAGCGCATGATAGCGGATCCCAATCAGAGTTGCACGGACTCCGGCAAATGGAACCTCATCATGCCCCGCCCGTACCCGCTTTTCACGCAACTGTCTTTCACGCCGATGCGCCGCTTCGCTTCCTGGCCGGCTCTCCTGTATGCCGCTACCCTGCTCGCCGCCGGCGTCCTGCCGTCGGTGCTGCATGCGTGCCGGATGATGGAGGTAAACGAGCCCCTTGCGATGGCCGCGTCCCAGCCGCCCTGCCACGGCGCAACCGTGGTTTCGGATTCGGTAGATGTGCCAGTAGACACATCCGCTTTTGTACCCGTTGAATCCGGGCTAGCACTGGCCTGTTGCGCGTGGCGCGTCGCGCCGGCGCCAGTCGTCGTAGCAAATCAGCTCCCCGAGCCCCATGTCGCGGCGATTGCGTACGAGCCGGCGGCCTCCCTCTCCCATCCCACTACCGCTCTCCCTTCCCGCCTCACGGACCCGCCCGATCCCACCGGGCCGGCCCGCCATCTGAGATACTCGCAACTCCTAATCTGAAGACTGGGGCCACCGAATAGGCTGTTGCTTGCGTATCTGGATTGGTTAACTGTTGGTCATCCTGAGCTTGTCGAAGGACCTCCCGAATCACCGTGGAGAGGATGAAGCAAGGGCCGCAAGGGCCGTCCGACTCGCCCGAGTTATACATCCCGGGCAGCTCACTTCGGCGTCGTTCAGCGTGACATCCCCTCCAGGGCGCGTCTTGGTACTACCTCATCTCAGGCTCAGGTTTTTCCCCATGCCCATACCTTTCCTCCACACGCCGGCCGGCTTTGTCGCGCTGGTTGTTCTGGCCGCCGGCTGCGCCAGCGTGCCCCGCGACGCGGGTTTTTCCAGCGTCGAGGCGCAGGTGGCGGACCGCGCCGGCCTCGCCGTCATCGACCGTCCCGAAGAGGCGCTCCTCGCCGAACGCACCGTGGCGCTGCTTGCCGACGGCCTCGTGGCCGACGAGGCCGTCCAACTCGCCCTGCTCGCCAGCCCTGGCCTTCAGGCCGAGTTCGCGTCTCTAGGCATCGCCCGGGCGGACCTGCTCCAGGCCGGCCTGCTCTCGAATCCGGTCGTCGAAGCACACATCGGCTACCCGCTCGAAGACGACCACGCGCCCGACCTCGGCTTTGGGCTGTCGATGGATGTATTGGATCTGCTCTACCGCCCCCTCCGTCGCGCCGTGGCCGCGTCGGCGCTCGATGCGGAGCAGCTTCGGGTCGCCGGCGCCGCGCTTGCACTGGCCAGCCGCGTCCGTGTCGCCTACTACGACCTCCAGGCCGCCGAGGCGCACGCGGTCCTCCGCCGGCAGGTCGCCCTGGCCTCCGACGCCGCGCTAGAGGTGGCGGTGCGCCTTCGCGAAGCCGGCAACATCCGGGAAGTGGATCTGCATGCCGAGCAGCTCGCCCGCGAACAGGCGCTGACGGCCCTTGACGCGGCGGAGTCCGGCCGGCTGATCCGTCGCGAACGGCTTCAGGTGTTGCTGGGCGTCGACCCCGAAGAGTGGTCGGTCGACGACCGCCTGCCCGACCCCGATCCGCTACCGACGGACTCGGCGGCTTTCACCGAGGCGGTGCTCACTGCGAGCCTTACGCTCGCGGCCGGCCGGCAGGAGATCGAAACCCTGGGTCGCCAGCTCCGGGCCACGAACGCCTCGGCCCTGGTGCCGGCGCTGTCGGTGGGCGCCGAGGCGGTCCGCGAAGGCGGTTGGGAGGCCGGCCCGGTCGTGGCGCTGCCGGTGCCGGTGTTCGACCGCGGCCAGGCCCGCAAGGCGATGGCCGCGGCGCATCTGCGCCGGCGTCAGGCCCGGTACCTGGAGCAGGCCGCGCAGGTCCGCGCCGAGGCCCGCATCGCCCGCGAAGCCCTCCGCCTCGCCCACGAAACGGCGTCGCGGTACCGCGAGATCATCCTACCCATCGCCGGCCAGGTCACGGCCGAGACCCAGCAGCTTTACAACGCCATGCAAGTCGGCGTTTTCCAGCTGCTCGATGCCCGCCGGCAGGAGATCGAGGCCGGCACGGCCTACCTGGACGCGCTCCACGCCTACCATCTCGCCAGCACTCGCTACAACCTTCTCCTGCAGGGCGGCGCGTCCGAGGCCGGCGCGTCAACATCCCCATCCACCGTTCCTGTTCTCCCCGTCACCCGAATCCACTGACACCCCATGTCCATCTCCCGACGCGAAATGCTTCTCGCTGGCGCGGCTGCCCTGGGTAGCGCGCTCGTAGTGCCCACCGCCGGCGCCGCACCCTCCCGGCCCGGGCTTCCCGGCGCCGATTATACCCCTGTCGTGACCCCCAACGGCGCCTCGTTGCCGTGGCGGATCGTCGACGGCGTAAAGGTCTTCCACCTCGTGGCCGAGGAGGTCTGGCACGAGTTCGCGCCGGGCCTCTCTGCCACCTGTTGGGGCTACAACGGCCGCGTGCACGGTCCCACGATCGAGGCCGTCGAGGGGGATCGGATCCGGATCTACGTCACCAACCGCCTGCCGGCGGCGACGTCCGTGCACTGGCACGGGGTGTTGCTCCCGAACGGGATGGATGGGGTGGCCGGCCTCAACCAACGCGCGATCGCGCCGGGTGAGACGTTTATGTACGAGTACGATGTCCGCCAGCACGGCACGTTTATGTACCACTCCCACCACGACGAGATGGTGCAGATGGGGATGGGGTTGATGGGGATGATGGTGTTTCATCCACGCCGGCTGGCGCCGCGCGTGGACCGCGACTACGTCCTCCTCCTCAGCCAGTGGCGGGTGGATGTGGGGACATCGCGGCCGGACCCGAACGAAATGATCGACTTCAACATCCTCACCCTCAACGCGCGCTCCTTTCCAGGGACCGACGCCCTGCTCGCCCGCCGGGGCGAAAAAGTGCGAATCCGGATCGGCAACCTGAGTGCGATGCACCACCACCCGATCCACTTCCACGGTCACTTCCTCACCGTCACCGCCACCGATGGCGGTCCGATTCCGGCCTCGGCGCAGTTTCCCGAAACCACCGTGTTAGTGCCCGTCGGGACGACGCGAGACGTCGAGTTCGTGGCGGACAACCCCGGCGACTGGGCGCTGCACTGCCACATGACGCACCACGTGATGAACCAGATGGGCCACGGCCTGCCGAACCTGATCGGGGCTAACGTCGATGGGTTGAATCAGGCGGTGCGCCCGCTGCTGCCGGGCTACATGACGATGGGCGATACCGGCATGGCCGATCACGGCGAGCACCTCGAACACGGCCACATGCCGGCTCCGGCGAACAGCATCGCCATGCGCGGCGCCCCGGGGCCGTTCGGGTATGTAGCGATGGGGGGGATGTTTACCCTGGTGAAGATCCGGGAGGAGTTGCCGCCCGACGGCGCAGACCCCGGCTGGTACGACCACCCCGCCGGCACCGTCGCCGCGCCGGCGGACGAGGCGGCGATGCGGCGAGATGGGGTTGAGGTGTAGCCTACCTGATTCGCGGCGTAGCCTGCCACATGTCCAGGTTCGGCCCCATGGCCTCCTTGAGGGCGGTCGAGACGTCGTCGAGCGCGCCGGCGATGTCGGGCGACAGCACCAGCTCGGCGGCGCGGACGTTGCGGCGCACCTGCCCGGCATTGCGGCCTCCGACGACGACGGATGCCACACCGGGTTGACTCAGCAGCCAGGCCAGCGCGAGGTCGGCCATGGGCTCGCCGGCTCCCTCGGCAATGGTCCGGATGTCCTGGATGGTGTTAAACAGCAGGTCCTCGAAGCCGCGCTGGCCGTGGCGCACCTGTGCCCAGCGACCCGTCGAAAAGTGGCGCGTCCTGGCCCGGTCTTCCGGTACTTCCGACGGCTGATTGAACTTGCCGGTGAGGAGTCCATGCAGGAGGGGGGAGTAACAGAGGATGGACACGCCGGCGTCCAGGCAGGCCGGCTGGATGGCGTACTCGGCGGCCCGGAATAGGAGGCTATAGGCGACCTGGTTGCTCGCCGGCGTGAAGCCGGCGCGGAGCGCGTCCCGCAGGTCCAGCGGCCCAAAGTTCGACACGCCGTACTCCCGGATCTTGCCCTCCTGCTTGAGCGCTTCGAGCGTACGTATGGGGATTTCGATGGGCATCTCCCAGTTGGGCCAGTGGAGCTGGTAGAGGTCGATCCATGTCGTGCCGAGGTTCGTGAGGCTTCGCTCGCAGGCGGCGCGGAGGTCAGTCTCGGCGAAGTTCGCCGGCACAACCTTGGACGCGATCACGAGCTGATCCCGCACATCGCCCAGCGCCTCGCCGATCAGCTGTTCGGAGTACCCGTTGCCGTACATCTCGGCGGTGTCGATGGTCGTCATGCCGGCGTCGTACGCCGCGCGCAGCGCCGCCAGTGAGTCGGCCTTCTCCTGATGGCCCCAGTTGAGGCCGCCCACGATGCCCCAGGCGCCAAAGCTGAGGGCGGAAACGGAAAGGGAGGTGGCGCCGAGGGTGCGGTGTTGCATGGTTTACAGGGTTGTTGTCATAGTTTTTTTTTGTCATCTCGACAGGAATCGCCACGTCGGAGGCGATGTAGCGGAGAGACTTTTTTAGTGTCATCTCGACCGGAATCGCCACGTCAGTGGCGATGCAGCGGAGAGACCTCCTTCAGGATGGCTTACGCTCGGCTCAAGGAGGCCCCTCGGCTTCGCTAGGGGTGACAATAGGGATTACATCTCCGCCGAATACACCCTTCCCATCCCATCCCGCGCCTCGACGCGGATCGACCGCGCC
>JAWXAX010000287.1 GCA_034439735.1 Rhodothermales bacterium
GGCATTACGCCCGTAGGGACACGATACATCGTGTCCGTTCATTCGGGTTGGCATTACGCCCGTAGGGACACGATACATCGTGTCCGTTCATTCGGGTTGACATTACGCCCGTAGGGACACGATACATCGTGTCCGCGGATTCGGGTTGGCATTACGTTGGACGGTCCTTAGGTATGCCCATACCCGCCCTACGTTCCATCCGTTCGGCCCATCCGCCGGCGCAGGATACGCCAACCGGTCCGCAGCTCCTCGCGGCTGTAGAGGCCCGCCAGCGCCACCGCCGGCACATACGCCAGGATCAACCCGATCCGTGCCGCCAGGCGATACGGCGTTTCCCACGCCTCCACCCGGGCTCCAACGGCATATAATACCAGGATCAACCCCACCACCACCGCGAACGTCCCCCACGGGTAGGCGATCGGCAGATCGCGCTCCGCCCGCAGATAGGCCAGCCCCGCCAGCGCGCCGTACGCGCCGACGGTGGCGAGCGCGGCGCCCATCGCACCCGCCAGGGGGATGAGCCAGAAATTGAGCGCCACATTCAGCAGCGCCGCCCCGATCACCAGCGCCCCGATCACGGGCGTCCGCCACGATGCGTACAACACGTTGGTGATGATGACATAATTCCCGTAGACAAAAAAGCCAAACGTCAGCGGCAGCACCAGCGGAGAGGCCTCCAGATAATGCGGATCCGCCCCGATGTGCGTGAGCCACAACGTGCCGTCGTAGGCCATCAACGAGAGGCCAAGCACTGCCCAGCCGGCCCAGATCGTGTAGTGCCGGAATGTCCGCCGGTGCAACGCGCGATCCCCGCCGCCCAACGACTTCAACCCGATCACCGTAAAGGCGAGTTGGAAGCTCTGCACCACCAGCAAATTCAACACCCCGCTGATGCGGGCCGCCCAATCGTACATCCCCACCGTCTCGGCATCGGTGAGAAGATTGAGGATGTACCGGTCACCGGCGTTGAGCACGAGGCTCGCGAGGCTCACCAGCACGAGCGGACTGCCGTAACGGATGAGCGGTTTCAGCAGCGACACGTCGAACACCCACCGGATCCGCGTCAGGCTGCCGGCCAGGAGCACGGCGGTGCTGGTGCCGGCCGACCACATGTAGGCGGACATCACGCCGTATAACCCATCCCCCCGTATCACCAGAAACACGTACACCCCTCCGAACAACAACGTCATCTCCAGCGCCATCGCCAGCGCGAAGAGGCCGGCGCGCTCCTGGATCCGCAGCAACATCATCGGCACCGCCCCGATGGTCTTGAACACCACGTACACGCCCAGCACGCGCACGATCGCCGCCCGGTCCGGCGAGGCCAGCAGCACCTCCGCTAGGGGCTCCGCTCCCAGCCCGAACGCCACCCAAGCCAGCGCGGCGGCGCCCAGCGTGGTCACCAGCGCCGTAAACGGCAGCCGCTCCCGCACGCCGGCCAGTTCGGCGTCGGCCGTGAACTTGAGCAATCCGGTCCCGATCCCCAGGCCCGCGATGTAGATCCCGATCTGCGCCGTCGCCATGAGCAGCGCGAGATACCCGTAATCGGCTAGCGTCAGATACCGCGCATCCAGATAAAACGGCGCCAGCAGCAGGCCGCTGAGTTTCACGGCGACGTTGCCGAGGGCATACAGCCCGCTCTGTTTGACGATGCGGAGAAAGGGTCGGTCGGACATGGCGCGTTTCCGGGTCAGGGCGTATTGGATGACCTGGGCGCCACGGCCGCCCGCACCCGCGCGATGGCCTCCTCCGTCTGCCTGTAGACCGCCTCGACACGCACGCCCATCGCCTCGCGGGCCGCCGGCAGCCGGGTGATGAGGGTGTCGAGCGTCTCGTTCAGCGTCTCCGCGCGCAGGGTCTCGATATCCAGCCGCGCGCCACCGCCGGCCCAGTCCGGGTATCCCACCAGATCGAGCAGTTCGCGGGTTTTGAATTCGTATACGATGGGCGCTACCGGCGTGCCGGCGATCATCGACAGAATCGCCATGTGCATCCGCGTCGCCACCACGAGGTCGAACGCCGCCAGCCGCTCCAGCAATTCCTCCGGCCGATGAAACGCGTCGTCCACGCGGACGCGCTGTTGAGTCTCCACCGGCAGCCGGGCCACGACCTCGCGCGCCTCGGCGGAATCGTCGTACGCATACTCGGGCACGCCCTGGCAGGTGGATAGGAAAACCACCTCGGCCTGATGATGCGTCACCAGTCGCTCGACTCCAGCGGTAACCGCCTGGCGGTAGCCGGCCATGCCGGCTTCAGCCGATTGCCCTGTAAAATGCGCCCAGCGCCGGACGGAGATGGCAACCCGCAAGCGCCCCCCCGCCGGACGCGGCGCCGGCGGGCGCCAGAGGGCAAACACGACATCCGGCAAGATGGCCACGCGGTCGTGCGTAACCCCGAGCGACCGGACGTGCGCCAGGGAAAGCGTGTCGCGCAGCAGGATGAGGGCGGCATCGTCGAAGATAGCGCGCAGCCGTTTCCGGTACCGCGGCGTCTGGAAGGGGCCAAGGGATTGGGTATAAAAAATCAGCGGCTTCCCGAGGCGCCGCACCATGTCGAACTCGAACAGCCGGGGCGCCAACGCATAATGCTCCACCAGGTAGGTGCCGCCGGTGCTCACGATGAGGTCGGCCCCGGCGTACGGCGCAAACGCCTGGCGTTCCCTCCGGCTCAGTAGCCGGTTCGCCAGTCCGGTCCATCCCCTCGCATGGAGCCACGCCGCGGCGTACGCGCGCGGCCGTGCGGCGTGCCAGGCGGCAAACCGCCACAGGCCCCAGATCAGGCGGAGCCGGCCCCGCCGGGGCGGGCGCAGGAAGGCGTTGACGAGCGACTCCCGCAGGGTGAAGTCCGGATAATACGCCGCCGACACCGCCGGCATCGCCTCGCCGATCTCGATCTCCGCCTCCGGACCAAACGCGGCCTGGAGCTGGCGCACGATCGCCATCATGATGGCGGCGTCGCCGCCGTTGAGTAGCACGGTATTGATGAGCAGGATCTTCATGCCTCTCCTGTCAACTGCGCAAAGGCGTCCATCATCGCCGCCTCGCGGTGGTGGCGCTGGAAATGGGTTTCGATGTGCCGGCGCGCCTGCTCCCGCCGCCCCGCTTCGGCGGCCAGGGCCTGCCGGATGGCGGGCACGATGGCCTCCGGCGTGGGCTCATCCACCAGAAAACCCGCGTCCCCAACACCGGCCGGGTTGCCGAACACCCGGCTCGCCACGGGGATGCAGCCGCACAACATGGCCTCGCAGAGCACATTGGGCATCCCCTCGGCGCGCGACAACTGGAGGTACACCGAAGCCTCCTGATAGATGAGGACGAGCGCTTCGCGAGGGACCTGCCCGTCGAACGTCAGGTTCGGCGGGACGGCGAAGCGGCCGGCGATCCAGGCGCGCATCGTGGGCGTGACCCCCACCACCCGGAACGGGACGTCCGGCAGCAGCGCCGCGGCTTCCAGCACCAGGTCGATACCCTTCCGGCGGAACGTCTGCTCGGTATCGATGAGCCCGACCGTGCAGACCGACGGCGCGCGGCACTCCGGCCCGGCCGGCCAGCGCTCCGGCACATACCCCGTCGGTAGCACCCGGTGCGGCGTGTGTACACCCGGCGCGTCGGCGCAGAGACCGTAGCGGCGGCGCTCCGGCCAGGCCGAAAATTGGTTCTCGGAGCAGAGGAGCGCTTCAGCCACGGGCAGCAGCAGGGAGGCGTTGCGGAGCACGTATCGCGCCAGCGGCGCCCGCCAGCGGCTGGCGAATACGCCGTAGGCCAGTTCGGGGAGACGGAGGCAGTCGTACCCGCCCAGGGCGACGGCGACGGGGATGCCGCGCCGGCGCGCCTGGGCCACGGGCAGCACCATGTGATAATCGGCAAACCAGCCCATGACGAGGTCCGCCCCCGGTAGTTCGCGACCCAGCCAGCGGCGCTGCTCGCGCCAGAGGCCCAGCAGGCCGGCTGCCGACCGCGCGCGGTCCACGTCGAAATGAAACGGGACCAGATCCACCCGCCGGCCCAGCATCTCCAGATCGTCCCGCACGAACGAGGCGGGGCTCAGGTAGATAAAAAGGACACGCTTTTTCCTCATCGGATGGGGTGCTCACCTGCATTGCGGCGGTAGAATACGCCCATCGTTGCGATTTGTATCAACAGGGCTATCCCTTTCTTGGTTTTTTTTTATACTAGACCGTCTACTTCACTTTTGTACTCAAGGTTGTGTATGGCTATGCGTGAGACGCAGCTTCACCCTGCCCCCGGCAGGATCTCGATGGGTGTTCTTCTGGCGTTTGTGGTGCTTGTCGCCACGACTGGCGCTCCGATACCGTCCGCGGCCGCGCCGGCGGTTCTCCTGCAAGAAGCGGATGCCGGGCAGGAAGCTGTAGAGGAAGCTGTAGAGGAACCTGTGGAAGAACCAGCCGAGGAAGCCGGCCCCGAGTCCCCCACGCCACTCGTGACCCGGCTGCTGGATATCGATCCCGAAAACCCGGCCGACGGCATTGTCTTCGCCGGGCGTTTCCACCCGCTGCTCGTCCACATGCCCATCGGGCTGCTGTTGCTCGCGTTCCTGATGGAGTTTCTCTCCCGCGCGAAGCGCTTCGCCGATCTCAAGCCCGCCGTATCGTTTACACTTTTCCTGGGTGCGGTCAGTGCCGTGTTCACGGTGGTCGCCGGCCTCCTCCTGGCCGCGAGCGGCGACTACGGGGGCGACGACCTCTGGTGGCACAAGTGGCTCGGCATCGGCGTGGCGGTGCTCTCCGTCGTGGCCTACTTCTTCAAACGCAAGACGCTCTCGGCCACCCCGACGCCCCGCGCCCGGTCGCTCTACGCCGGCTCACTCGTCGCATCGGTGCTTGTCCTGACCGTAGCGAGCCACTTTGGCGGCTCCCTCACCCACGGCGAGGACTACTTCACCAGCTACATGCCCGAGCCCTTCCGCTCCCTCGCCGGCATCCCGCCCCGCGAGCAGCCGGACGCACAGATCGTCATCGAAAACATCGACGAAGCCGTACTCTTCACGGACATCGTCCACCCGATCATGGATGCCCGGTGCATTAGCTGCCACAATTCAAAAAAAGAAGAAGGTGAACTCCTACTCACGACGCCCGCAGAGATCATGGAGGGCGGCGAAAACGGGATCATTCTCACGGCCGGCGACGCTGCAAACAGCGAACTCTACCGCCGCATCACGCTCGAGGAAGCCCACGACGACCACATGCCGCCCAGCGGCCGACGCCCACTCACCGACGACCAGATCGCGCTCATCGGCTGGTGGATCGACAGCGGCGCGTCGTTCGATCAGAAGGTGGCGCAGGTCGAGGTGCCGGCGAGGGTCATGACCATCCTCGAACGCCTGACCGAAAAAGAAGACGAATCCCTCGCCATCCAGGTCCCGCCGGCGGACCCTCAGGCCCTGGAAGCGCTCGCCGCCTACGGCGTCCTGGCGATGCCGCTTTCGGTAGAGACCAACCTGCTCCAGATTCAGGCCATCAACGTGCGCGACCGCTTCGGCGACGAGCAGATGGCCCTGCTCGAGCCCGTGGCCGAACAGATCGCGTGGCTTAACCTGGGCAACACGCCGCTCACGGACGCCGGCCTCGCCGCCGTCGCCGGCTTCACGAACCTCTCTCGGCTGCACCTGGAAAAAACGAAGGTGACGGACGCCGGCCTGGCTCACCTCGTGGACCTGAACTACCTCTCTTACCTCAACCTCTACGGCACCGCCGTGTCGGACGCCGGCCTGGCCCATCTGGAAGCCCTGAACAACCTGAAATCGCTCTACCTGTGGGAGTCGAACGTAACCGCCGCCGGCGCCGACAGCCTGCGGAGCGCCCTGCCGGAAGTCGACATCAATATGGGGTGGGAGATGACCAGCGCCTCGGAACAGACCCCGCCGGCGGGGTCGGCCACAGAATAAGATTCCAGCGTAAACATAAAGAATAAAGACAGGGCGACGTCAGGCCGCCAGCAGATCGCCCACGAGCCGCGCCACGGCCCTTGAGGCGGATTCCTTAGGAGCCGCAAAAAACGCGTGGCGGAGCGATTTGCCGGCGTCCGCGATCCGCGAGTACGCCGTCGCGATGGCGTCCGGGTCGGACCCGACGAGCTGATTCCAGCCCCCCTCGAGGGTCTCTGTCCACTCGGTCTCGGCACGCAGCGTCACACACGGCACGTTCAGCCAGAAGGCCTCTTTCTGCAGACCGCCCGAGTCCGTGAACACAGCGCGGGCGTGGGACATGAGCTTGAGCATCGCCAGATAACCGAGCGGCTCGCAGAGGGTCACGTTCGCCGGCGCCGCGTGGTCGGCCAGGCGCGCCCGCGTCCGGGGATGGAGGGGCATCACGACCGGTACGTGCAGCCGGGCGAGGCCGGCGAAGATGCGCTTTAGCACTTCCGGATGGTCGGTGTTCTCCGCCCGGTGCACCGTGGCGACGACATACTCGCCCGGTCCGTGGTCCGTCAGCCTCGACAGATCCACACGTTCATCCGCCCGGCCCGCGAAATGCCGCGTCGCGTCGTACATCACGTCGCCGGTGAGATGAACCCCTTCGGTCATCCCCTCGGCCGCCAGGTGCCGCACGGCGTTCTCCGTCGGGCAGCAGAGCAGGGTCGAGAGCCGATCGGTGACGAGCCGATTGATTTCTTCGGGCATGGATCGGTTGAACGAACGCAGGCCGGCTTCCACGTGGACGATCGGATGACCCAGCTTCGCCGCGACCAGCGCGGCAGCGAGGGTCGTGTTGGTGTCGCCGTATACCTGCACCACCAGATCGCTGCGGAGGGGGCGGAGGATCTCTTCGAGGCGCTCCATGATCCGCCCCGTCTGGGCCGCGTGGGAGCCGGAGCCCACCTCCAGGTAATAATCGGGCCGGGGTACATCCAGCTCTTCAAAAAAGACCTGACTCATGCCCGGGTCGTAGTGCTGGCCGGAGTGGATGAGCCGCTCGGATATGCCGGCCGACGCCAACGCCCGGCTCACCATGGCGGCCTTCACGAACTGCGGGCGGGCGCCTACCACGGTAATGAGTCGGCGAAGTGGCATGGGTGCGGGATTATAACGACTCGGCCCGAAGCGAGCCCGGTGATCGCTCTGGCAACGGAGCGGCGAAGCGGGTGAGGAGGGCGGCGAGGTCGCCGGCCTGAATGCGTCGATTAAAACGGGAGGCGGCATCGCGGGTTGCTCCCTCCAGGGCACGGCCGGCCTGCCACTGCTTCGCCCACGCGAGCAGCGTGGACGTGACGCCGGCCGCGTCGTCGTAGTCAAAGACCTGCCCGGCGCCGGCCTCGCGGACGATCTGCGCCGTCTCGCCCTCCGTCGGCCCCAACGCCAGAATCGGTTTACGAGCCGCCAGATACTCAAATACCTTGCCCGGTATGATGTCGTTTGCGGCGCTTACGCGGTTCACCGGCAACAACAGCACGTGGGCGCCGAGCATATGCCGCACGGCCTCGCGGTGCGGAACGTAGGGCAGATAACTCACCTGCGACGCCAACCCCATATGCTCGACATCGCGCCGGACGCTCGCGTCGACATGGCCGACCAGTCGCACCTCGACCCCGGGAATACGCAGCGTCGCGAGCGCCTCCCACAGGGCCCTCGGGTTACGGTCCGCGTTCATGTTGCCGACATGGGTGATCACGAAATGGCCGGCGGCGGCATGCGGCTCCTGCGCGAAATCGCTCTCGTCATAGCCGTTGTACAGGGTGACACACGGCGTGCTCGTACGGCCGGCGAAGGCGCGCTGCACGGCCGGGCTCACGGCCACCACACACTGCGCCTCGTCCAGCACCGACTGCTCCAGGCCCCGGTTTAGCCGGCTCGCCCAGCCGCTCATCGGCAACGAGCCGAGATAGTCGATGTCCGACCACGGATCGCGAAAATCGGCCACCCACGGAATCCCGTATGAGCGATGCAGCGAACGCCCGATGAGATGCGACGAGTGCGGCGGCCCTGTGGTTACGATGACATCCGGACGCTGCGCCTCGACGACCACTCGCGCCGCACGGATCGCATACGTCACCCAACCTACCCGCGCATCCGGGATGAATAGATTGGCCCGTACCCACCGCGCCACGCGTTCAAACCGCCCCGGCGGTCGGTCCGACAGGAAGCCCACGGACACGGCATCCGCCTTCGACTTGCCCGTGAGCGCGCCGTACCACCGATAGGGATCCCACGACCGGGTGCGCGTGACGACGACGTTCTCAGGCACCTCGCGCTCCATGGCGGGGTCGAGGTCCGGATACGCCGCCGACGCTGGATCCACCGTGAGTACATGCGGCAGCCAGCCGTATTCGGGCAGGTACTTCACGAACTTGAGCGTTCGCTGTACACCCGACCCACCCGATGGCGGGAAATAATACGAGATGTAGAGGACATGACGCACGATAGAGGGCACGGTCAGGGGCTCCGCCGGAAATACCCGAGGCCGAGCAGGGCCAGCACCCCGCCATAGGCGAGGAAGGTCGCGATGGCCGAAATCAGCCTCCCGGTGCGGACACTCGCCGGCTCAAAGCGCATCGTCACCGTGTGCGCCCCCGCCGGCACCTCGACGCCGCGCACCAGGTAGTTCACGGGATGGATTGGCGTCTCGGCCCCATCGACGGCCGCGGTCCACCCCGCCGGATAATACACTTCGCCCACCACCAGCAGCCGCGGTGCGTCGGTTTCGACGGCCCATTCGATCTCGTGGGGCGAGAACTTCCGCAGGGTGACGGCGGCCGTGGCATTCGAGTCGATGGGCGCCGTCGCCCACTCGATCGGCGCCTCGACCATGGCCGTCCGGCCAGGGTCGAACTCGGGGCTCAACAGCCGCTCCCAGACCGCCTCGTGCCCTTCGACTACCTCGACGCCTTCCACGAAGTAGGCGCGCGGCAGCACATCCGTCTTCTCATACACCGTGTAGCCGGTCTGGTCGCCGGTGTATACGGCCGTCATGCCGGGAACGGGGCGGCCGGAAATGACGTAGCGCACCCCGAGCAGATCCAGCGCATTCGGGTTGGGCGTGCCCGTCCTGGGGTCCAGCAGCAGATGCTCCAGATAATCCTGGTACCGCCGCAGCTTCGCGCCGTGGTAGCCGCCCAGGGACTCGTAGTGGAACGACGGCCGTGCGTTGACCATCGGGTGCCGGCCCTCAAGCGAGAGTACTCGGAAATGCCCCGGGCCGCCGGCTTCGGCTACCCGGTCCAGCACGAACCGGTCGAAATCGTACGTCTGTACCTGCTCCTCCGAGTTCTGTGCATCCACCAGCAGCTCCGCGTTGAAATAGCGCCGATCCACCCCCCACAGATCCACCAGCACCAGCAGCACCAGCACCCCGCCGCCCGCC
>JAWXAX010000288.1 GCA_034439735.1 Rhodothermales bacterium
ATATTCATATCCGATAATCCCCACGTTCGGCTCCAGGTCCTCGAAGGTGAATCGGTTGGTATGCACGCGCAGGCTCGTCATCCGGTCGGCCGCGGCCGAGAAGTCGGGCAATGCGGTCAACTGGTTAAATTGGACGCGCAGGATTTCCAGATCGGGGAGTTCGGCGAGTTCGGCCGGCACCACGCCATCGAGCTGGTTGTCCGGGATATACAACTCGCGTAGCCGGGTCAATCCGCCAAATGCCGTCGGGATAGAGCCGGTAAAGGCGTTCGCGCCGAGGGCGAGGATCTCCAGGTTGGCGAGCTGGCCCAGCGCGTCGGGCAGTACGCCGGTGAAGTCGTTGCCGAACAGACGGAGCGTGGTGAGGGAGGCGAGGTCGCCCAGCGCCGGCGTCAGCGGGCCGGAGAGGGCGTTGTCGTTGAGCTCCATCACCTCGATCCTGTCGAACGTCCCGATCGCGGCCGGCAGGGCGCCAAAGAGGCCGTTATTGGGAAGAATGAGGCTGGTGACGAAGCCCTCGGCGTCGGTGGTGACGCCGTGCCAAGTGCCGAGCGGGGTGGACGTACCCCACCGGTCGTTGTCGGTCCATCCGGCGCCGTTGGTCGCGTCGTAGAGGGCGAGCAGCGCGCCGCGATCCGTGTTCAGGAGATCGTAAAAGTAGACGGCGCCCACATCCAGCACGCCGGTTTCACTTTCGTCGTGTCTGGAGGTGACGATGGCGTACCGCTCGCCGAGCCCGACGGCCTGGCCGTACTGGTCGTCCGGCTGGAGATCGCTCGGCGCAAGTTTGGTCGTCTCCAGCCAGAGCCCGTCGACCCGCTCATAGAGATAGGCGGCGCCGCGGCGGTCGTTGTCGTTCCGGGTAGTGACGAACAGGCGGTCCCCGTGGACGGCAACGGCATGGCCAAAGAGATCGCCGGCGATGCCGTCGCTGGCCGAGAGCCGGGCAGCCTCGATCCATCCGGCTGGTGTCCACTCGAATACGTACGCCGCGCCTGTGCCCTGGGCGACATCACGCGCTCCGACGGCGATTCGATCCCCATCGATGGCCACTACCTCACCGAAACTGTCGTCCGCCGCACGGTCAGACGCGACGAGCCGAGCCGTCTCCACCCAGGAATCTCCTTCGCGCTCGAAAACATAGGCGGCGCCCGTGTTCACGGCGCCGGCGTCCACATCCCGGGCCCCGATTACAGCCCGGTCCGCGTCCATCGCGATATACCAGCCGAAGCTATCGCCCTGGAGGCCATCAGAAGCCTGGAGCTTTTCCGAGAGGCTCCACCCGTCATCATCGCGGGTATAGACGTACACGGAGCCCGAGTTGACGCCGAGGTCGTCATCGTCCAGCGCGCCAATCATCACATATTCGCCGTTCGTGGCCACCGTGGCGCCGTATCTATCGTCCTCGGAGGCATCGAAAGCCGTCAGTCGGTCGGTCTGGACCCAGTTGTCGGTACCCACGCGTTCGAAGATATACGCCGCCCCGGTCTGTTGCCCCCGATACCGGGCCTCTGGCGCGCCGACAACGGCGATCGGCCCCGAGAGAGCCACGGCGCTGCCGAACAGGTCGCCGGCCACGGGACCCCCATCAGATGGCGATCCCTCAGGGAGGAGCTTATCTTGCTGGGACCACCCGGCGCCGTCGAACTGGAAGATATAGGCGGCGCCCGCGTCGAAGCCGGCCTCGTCGTCACGGAAAGCACCGACGAGGGCCGTGGTCCCATCGATGGCGGCAGACTCGCCCAACCGGTCTCGCTCGCCGGGATCGCTCGCGCGTACTTTTAATTCCAGGTATTGCCCGCGTACCGGTTGCAGCGCCCCCGTTCCGAGAAGCAACCCGAACGTAAGGAGTAAGTGGGCAGGCAGTGCATGACGAGAGGGCGGGCGTGCCAACATAAGGTACCAAACAAACGTGGGGCGCAGGGCGCTGGGGGAGGTCGATCGGGGGTATCGATGGTGGCGGTCTGCGGCCTGCGGTTTCGACGAAACCGGCGCTGTTTCAGGGCCGGCCGTCGAAAACGCGGTGCGTACGGCCTGGAAAATAAGACAAATGCGACAAAAGAACATTAAAGAGCGTTCCTTGATAAGAGGACATGGCGTACATCGTGCCCCCCACCCGGGGAGTAGTCCGTTACTTCTGGAGTTGACTTGATTTGGGTTCGCGGACAGCGCTACCTTTTGGGTTACCGGTTCGATACCGATGACGCGAATCGCATGGTCCACGGATTGTATGGCCCCCCCCAGGCTCAGAAGCGTATTTGGCGATGCCCATGCTCGCCCCCTCTTGTAGCGAACGCTCGTTTTGCGGTTAATTATGGCGGTAAAGCTCATACTCTCAAACAACGCTGATCCCAATCTGAGCGAAGAGTATCTCTTCGACCAGGAGCAGATCACCATCGGGCGGGACCAGGGAAACGACGTCTACATCGTAGATCCCACGCGCGTGGTCAGCAAAAGGCACGCGGAAATAAACCGCTCGTCGGACGGATTTGTGTTGTCCGATCTGGGCAGCAAGAACTTTACGTATCTCAACAACGCCCGCATCGAGTCCGGCAGAACCTACGCGATCGACAACGGCGACACCTTCCGGATCGGGGATTACGACCTGCACTTTGTCGTCATCCGCCCCGAGCCCGAGCCGGCGCTCGAGACGTCGCCCCCGATGGAATTCGATCGGACGATGTTCGACAGCGGATTCGTGAACCCCTTCGCAGAAGGCGCCGCGCTCCTCAGCCAGGCCATCGCCACACTGGTCGAGGCGTACGACCACGAATCGCCCTACCGCCGCGACGATGCGCTGCGCGAAGCCTTCGCCGACGCTCTCGACGCCCATCCCCACGACGCAAAGACCCGCATTGCGGACATTCTCGCGGTGTTTCGGGATCCCGACGCTACCGACCGCACCCCCGGGCCAGTGCCTGTCAGCTCAAACGGGCATACCGCCACGCCGGTGCCTCGTGAAAAAGCGCTCGCCCGCCGCTCCGCCCAGCCCGCGCCGTCCGACCACACGCCGCGCGTGCTGGAGGTTTTTATCCCTGTCATGGCCAGATTGCTGAGCCTTCCGTGGGAGTTTCGACACGAATTTGTCGGGCATACCATCGCCCAATCCCTTGAAACCGATGTGTTGTTCGGGAACGATAAGGAGCGGCTGCGGCGTTTCCTGATGGACGAGGCGCTGTCGGATGAGGAGATCGAGCGCCGGCTCGCCCTGGTGGAGGAGGGGGCGGACGATGTCGTGCTCCACCAGCTTGCCATGTTAGACGGTTACAAGGCGGTGGTCCAGCAGGGCATGCATATGATGCTCCGCGAGATTGATCCAAACGTCGCCATCGAGCAGCTTTCACATCAAGGCGGGCTGTATCGCACGTTTCCCAAACTCGCCCGGCTTGTCGCTTCCTGGCAGCTGGAGGAGAAATTTCGCGAATTGCGTGGGGAAGACTGGTCTGTCACAGAGCGTCGCGCCTACCGTCCGTCATTTATCCGCGCCTATTTGGCCCGGATGTCCGCCGGCGCCCGGAAACCGCAAGCCTGAACGCGGGTCCACTCCCTGTCGCCAAACCCGGAAGCGGGTGCTTTTACCTGTCGATGAAACGCAATAAAGACGCTAAACGGGCTGGTTTTCCACCCATCCAGGTGCGCATCCTTCAGGAGGATGCGACCCCGGTGGAACGCGTCTTCACGCTTCCGTTTCGCATCGGTCGGGATCGTGAGTGCGACATCCATCTTCCCCTTAAACACGTCAGCCGCACGCACGCGGAGATCAACTATACGAACCAGTGTTGGTGGATCCACGACCTGGAAAGCACCAACGGCATCCACCTCAACGACCGAAAAGTCCAGCACGCGCCCATCAACGACCAGGACATCCTCCTCCTGGGTAAAGAGGGACCGCAGATCCAGTTCCGATACGTACAGCCCGACGGATTCGGACACCATGGCGGCGGTGAAGCCTATGATACGGCCCAGCAAGACACTGAAAGCGGGCTTCGAAAAAAAGCCGTGTACTTTGTCGTCGGCATCGTCACGCTGCTGCTGGTGGGCGTCGTGTTTGGCAGCCGCCAGTCGGAGGAAAAACACCAGCGCCGCAGCGATGCCGAGCAATTGTTTTTCGAGATGAAGGCGCGGGACCGTTTGATCGCCGGCATTCGCTTCGACGCGGAGCCGGAGGATAGCGAAAGCCGTCTGCTCGAATTGATGGACATGGAGGCGGAACGCCGGCAGATGGCCGAGCGCTATAAGGGATACATCATCGAAGTCGGGCTCTATAAGGATCTCTCGGAAGTCGAACGCCTGATTTACAACGCCACCCGATTTTTTAATGAGAGCGAGTTCACGATGCCGGCTTCGTTCGTCGACGACGTAAAAGACGCCATCGATGTGTACTGGCTCGAAGAAAACCGACTCCAGCTCGAGCACGCGCTCGGCAAAGCGTCCAGCATGGGGTATACCTCGTACCTGGTGGATACCCTGGTGCGCAACGGGCTCCCGATCGAGTATGTTTACCTGCCCCTGACACTCAGTCTGTTTGATCTGGACGCCGTGGCGATGGTCGACGGTGAAGTCCGCCGCGGCATGTGGCTCATGGGCACCGACGCCGCCGCCGCGTACGGCGTGACCGTCGGTGTATATGCAGACATGGAGCAGATCGACCCGTCCGACGGCCGGCATAATTTTTACGAGTCTACCGCCGCGGCCGTCCGGTTGCTGCGCGATCTCTATTACGGGCCGGGCGAGCTCTCCGGGCTGGTGACCATGGCGGGTTACCTCGACCCGGCCGGCGCCTCGATTAATGTTGGCGATACGCTTGCATCGTCGCTTGGTGCGGCGTTTTTTCAGGGGGAACCGGACGACCCCGGTCATCGCAACTACTGGGCGCTCCTCGCACGAAGCGAGGTGGGAGGGGTTTCGGGAGAAGCCTCCGCGGCCCTCGCCGGTATTGATGGCGATGTCCAACGCCAGGTCGCCCGCGTAGTCGCCGCCGCCGTCATCGGCCAGGATCCTCCTCTCTTCGGCTTTAATTACCCTAACCCACTAGCGGACTACCAGAGCCGGCTCGCACGTTAATCCTCACTCAAATCCGCTTTCAGCGATCGACATGTCCTGGTGGAAACACAAACGACCGACTAGCATTGCGTACGGCGCCTCGACGCATGTGGGACGGGTACGCTCCGAGAATCAGGACGCGTACGGGTGTTTCCCCGAACAGGCTACGAATGGCCACGGCGACCGGATTTTCATCGTCGCCGATGGCATGGGAGGACATGCGGGTGGTAAAGAAGCGAGTCGCATCGCGATTCGTGAAGTCCCCGGAGCGTTCTTCGACACCGAGGGTCAGTCCGCCCACGATCGCCTCCGCTCCGCCTTCCGCCTCGCCAACGAGCGGATCTACGACAAAGCGCACTCCGAGGAAGGGTTCGAACGCATGGGCACGACGTGTACGGCGCTTGCCGTAATCGAGGGCGCCATCTGTATCGCCCACGTGGGAGACACCCGCGCTTACCGTATCGCCAACGAAGCCATTGAACAACTGACCAACGATCATACCCTCGTCGAAGAGATGCGTCGGGAAGGCGTGATCACGGCGGATGAGGCGCGCGTCCACCCCCGTCGCAATACCCTCACCCGCGCACTCGGCGTCGAACAGGCCCTCAATGTCGATGTCTACGATGTCGGGACCCTCACGCCAAACGAACGTTATGTGCTTTGCTCCGATGGCCTCGCCGGCGTTACGAGCGACGAACTCAAACAGCTCGTGCTGGCCTCCGATCCACAAATAGCCACCGAGAAACTGGTCGCGCTGGCTAACGAACGGGGGGGGCACGATAATGTGACCGTTGTGATTATCCACGTGACATGACACCCCGGCCGCCTGCCGTGGCGTTTCGCCCGGAGGCCGGGTTTTGCCCACACCGACTGCGCCACGCTGTCCCTCGATGGGTCGGCGCTTGTATGCATGCATGCACGACGATCAATCGATTTTAGGGACCGTTATTGATGACTATCGCATCCTTGAGGTCATCGGGCGCGGAGGGATGGGGATCGTCTACCGGGCGGAAGACGTCGCGCTCTCGCGTATCGTTGCCCTGAAGATGATCGCCCCGGAGATGGCCGAGAACGAAACGTTTCTCAAACGATTCCGCGCCGAGGCCCGCGCACTGGCCCGCGTCGATAGCCCGTATATCGTCGGCATCCATGCCATGCGTCACTCCGAACAACGGTTTTTTATTGTGATGGAGTACGTGGAAGGAGGCACCCTGTTCGACGAGATCGCCAGAGGCCCGATGCCGTCCGAAACCGTGGCGCCGATCGTCCGACAAATGCTCCTTGCGTTTTCAAACGCCCACCGAGTCGGCGTCATCCACCGGGACATCAAGCCCCGCAATATCATGCTCACGCCGGCCGGGCGCGTCAAGGTCACGGATTTCGGCCTTGCCAAGCTCCGCCGCGACGACGACGCCACCACCGCCACCCAGGGCGGAATGGCCGGCACGCTCCGCTACATGGCCCCGGAGCAGGTGCGCAATCAGGAGGTCGACCACCGGAGCGATATCTACGCGCTGGGCATGACACTGTATGAGATGCTCGCCGGCGTGTTACCCTACAACCCGGAAGAGGGCGCGTACGCCATCCTTAAGCGCATCGTCGAAGACCCCGTCCCGCCGCCAACCGACTTCCACGCGGACATTCCTGCGGGCTGGGTCCGGATCGTCGAAAAAGCCATCGCCAAGCACCCGGTGGACCGTTTTCAGAACGCCGAGGAGATGCTGGAGGCGATCGATGTCCTGATGGACGAGTCCGCGCCGGCGCCTCAGCCGCTGCCCGTTCAACTTCCGGCCGCGCCCCAACCGCATCCGCTCAGCCGAGAAGCCGCCGAAGCTCGCGCGAAGCTCTTCGCCTCGCAGGTCGGGGGACGCCCCGACGCCCCGCCCGTCCGGCCCGAACCGGGTCTGCCTGCCCGCAACGAACCCGCGCAACCCCGGCACATTGCTCCCCCGGCCGAAGCCCGCCTCTACGAGCCGCCACCGCGTGCGCCGCACCCGCGCCGCAAGCCGCCGTTTACGGCGCTCATGACCGGCATCGCGGTTCTCGCCCTCGCCGTCATCGGCTACCCGATCGTTCGTGCGATGTTGAGTGAAAAACCAACCTATCCGGTAGACCTGCCGGCGATCGCCGAGCCGGCCCGACTTTTGGTTTCTACCTCGCCCGAAGGGGCCCAGGTGTTTGTCGACGATCGCCCGATCGGTATCACGCCCCTGGACCCGCAAACGGCCAGCGGGCAAGTCCGCATCACCGCCCGCCTGGACGGATACGCCGAGACGGATACGACGGTGGTCGTGGAAGGTGGGGCGATGAACGTGCACCTCATCTTGACCGCCCTCGCGCGGATTCCGGAGGAGCCGCGGTCGGTGCGTCCGAGCGTCACCGAAGTGCCCACGGAGCCGCCCCCGGATATTCCGGAAACCCCGACACTCGGGACGCTTCGCCTCGACGTCGAGCCAGCGGGGGCGATCGCTGTCGTCGGGTTCGAAGAACGCGGTGGCGGAACACTCGAATTGCCGGCAGGGACCCATCGCGTTCGGTGCACGGCAAACGGGGTGAGCGCGGAGATGGAAGTCCGCGTTGACGCCGGCGCCGCAGAGGGGATTATATGTTATACCCAACACGAATTGACTATCGTCTCTCGGTACAATGGCGAGTTTACGTGGGCAAATATCCTGATGAATGGCCGCGTATTGCTCAATGAGGAGAATAATCTAGAGTCTACTCCATTGAGTGATTTTAAGCTATTGCCGGGCACCTATGGCTTCCACGTGTCTCGGCATGATTATCGTTCGGAAGAGGAAGAGATACGGCTCGATTTGCGACCTGTTTTCGACATGGAGGCGACCAGGCATCTACTTGAATTTAATCTCATCAAGGTCACCTCCGGCGCCCTACAACCCCGCCACTCATCCGGAAACTTTTCATCCCCCGATCGATAGGCACTGGACCTTTCCCCTGGAGCCTCTCTCCGTAACGACCCCTTCTTGTACGCACAACCTGCTTTCCCGGCACCCATTTCCCGATGAAACGACATCTCTTTCTGGCCGGCCTCTTCAGCTTTCTTTTGCTGAATACGGCCCTATTTCAAACGGTTCAGGCTCAAACGGCCCCGTTCGACGCCGCTCTCGCGGCCTATCAGGTCGCGGACTTCGATAAAGCCATCTCCCTGTTCGCCGACGTGGCGGATAACCAGTCGATCGATAAAGGCGTGCGCAAAGAGGCGCTCCAGTATCTGGGCCGCTGTTATGTCGCCAAACGACGCGAGTCGGACGCCCGCGCCACGCTCGAAGACCTGATCGAACTTGAACCGCCGATCATCGAACTGGACCCCGACATGGAGCCGCCGCCCCTCATGCGGCTCTACTACAACGTCCGCAAAGAACATGGCGACAGCTACCTCATTGAACGCCTCGATCCCGGGCTTCAGACCCTGGCGGTGGTCGATTTTGAGAACGCCTCGATCGACGACGCCGAACGGTTCGACGCGCTCTCCACGGGCCTCTCGTCGCTCCTGCTGAACCAGCTCAGCGGGGCCACCGGGCTCAAGGTCATCGAGCGCGAACGCATCCAGTGGCTGCTGGGTGAGTTGGACCTCCAGCAGGAAGCCGGCCGGGTGGATCCTGCCACCGCCGTCCGTACCGGCAAGCTCCTGGGCGCCAACGCCGTGCTTTTCGGCACGTTCATGAAACACGGGAAAGACCTGCACATTAGCGCCCGCCTCGTCAAGGTAGAGACCGGGGAGATTTTGATGACCGATCAGGTGCAGGGCAGGGCGGACGACTTCTTCGACCTCGCCCGTGAACTCAGCCTCAAGGTCGCGCAGGGCATCAACGTCACCCTCGCCGAAACGCCCGTGGGCGCCCGCACCGAAACCCGCTCGCTGGACGCCATGATGTCCTACTCCGAAGGCCTCGAACTACTCGACCGCGAGGAGTACCCCCGCGCCTACGCCAAGTTCATGGAAGCGCTGGACTTCGACCCTGCCTACTCCCGCGCCCGCACCAAAGCCGAAAGCCTCCGGCCGCTGCTGGCGATGAATTGAGTAGCGATTAGCGAATAGACGATTAGCGAATAGACGATTAGCGAATAGCGATTTGAGGTTATTCACATCAGCCCCATCGCTATTCACTAATCCCGAATCACGAATCGCTAATCAATTCCTCCCGCCGTCTACCACGAACTCTCCCACAGTCGCCATCGGGGGACTGGACGCGAGCGTATACTTTCCGAAGCCTCCCCCCGCCCCACGAGGTTCAATCGGAAACGTCATGCGCACGCTCGATCTTTTTCTGCTCACCTCCACTCTTCTGATCGCCGGCCTGCTGATCGCCCGACCCGTCAGCTTCCAGGGTTTGCCCGAAAGATCGGCGCCGGTGGACCCCACACTATTCAAAAAACAGCTCCGCGACGCGATGGGCGCCTATCAGGACGCCGACTTCGACCGCGCGATCGATCTCCTCGCCGAGCTGTCTTACAACCCCGAAGCCGGCCGCATGGTACGTCGCGACGCGCTCCAACTCCTGGGCCGCGCTTATGTCGCCCGCCGTGAGGATGAGGCGGCACGCCAGGCCCTGACCAGCCTGATGGATCTCGAACCGCCCCAGATCGAACTCGATCCGGACATCGAATCGCCCCATCTCATGCGCGTCTATTACGATGTGCGCAAAGCCTGCAACAAGGGCTACAGCCTCGAACACGTCGACCCCGGGATGAAGACCCTTGCCGTAATCGACTTCACCAACAGCAGCATCGACGACCACGAGCGGATGGAGCCGCTCTCGAAAGGGCTGGCCTCGCTGCTCATCAGCCAGCTCAACGGCGCGTCGAACCTGAAGGTCGTCGAGCGCGAACGTATCCAGTGGTTGCTGGATGAGTTGGACCTCCAGCAGGAAGCCGGCCGTGTCGACCAGCAGACGGCCGTGCGTGCCGGCAAACTGCTCGGCGTCCACGCGGTGCTCCTGGGTTCGTACATCAAACACGGGAAAGACCTCCTCGTAAGCGTCCGCCTCGTGAGCGTTGAAACCGGCGAAATCCTGGCCACCGAGCAGGAGCAGGGCCGAGCGGAAGACATCTTTGTGATCGCGCAAAGCCTCAGCCTGAAGGTCGCCAAAGGCATCAACGTCGCCCTCGAAGATACCCGCCTCGGCGCCCGCACTGAAACTCGGTCCCTGGACGCCATGATGTCGTACTCGGAAGGCCTGGATCTGCTTGAGAACGAAGACCTCCGCTCCGCCTACGAGAAATTCCTCGAAGCACTCGAGTACGATCCGACCTATACCCGCGCCAAACTCAAAGCCGAAAGCCTCCGCCCCCTGCTGGCTGTTGCCGGCTGATTGTCTCCGATTCGTTTCTCCGCATCACTCATCCCCGTCCTCTCTTCGGCCCGAGGAGAGGCCTGCTCGCGGTAGCCAGGCCGGCCGATAAAACCGCCGCCACCTTAAACCTGTAACCCGCAACCTGTAACCAATTCTGGGATCAATCCGCGCGCGAAGGCATAGACGTTAGACTCATCTCCCGCAACGACCTATGCATACGTTTCTCCATCTGGCGGATATCCATCTTGACGCCAGCTTCATCTGTCGTTCCCAATCGATGCGCGAGCAGTTGCGCAGCGAGTTGCTCGCGGCGTTTTGGAATGCGATTGACTACGCCATTCGAGAGCGTGTGCTGGCGGTATTTATCGTGGGCGACCTGTTGGAAGCCGATCATCTTTCCGTCGAAACCGAACTGTTCTTGCTGGAGCAATGCCGCCGGCTCGACGAAGCGCATATCCCCTGCGTCTATGTCTCTGGGGACCGGGACCCCGGGAGCCATCTATCACGCGCCTACGCGATGCCATGGCCGGAGAGCTTCATCTACATCAGCGCCAACCAGCCGCGCGTGATCGAACTGCAGGATGTGGACGGCACGCCGATCGTGCGACTCGTCGGCGCAGGCCATGAGGCCGGCACGGAAGGCGCCAACCTGATATCCGCCTACCCCGGCGCCCGCGCCGAAATCCCCACCTTCGGCCTACTCCACAGCGCCGCCGAAGGCGCCCGTCCCACCGGCAGTGAGCACCGGACGGCTGTTGTCGCCACGGCCTCGCTCCAACGCCTGGGGTACACGTACTGGGCGCTCGGTCATATGAACGCCATGCAACGCCTGGAAGCCGTCGGCAACGCCTGGTATCCGGGCAGCCTCATGGGCCGCAGCGCCGAAGAAACAGGATTACACGGCGGCCTGCTCGTGACCTTACAGGACGATGGGGCCGTCTCGGTCGCCTTTAAACCGTTTTCCAGGGTCGAATGGGTGCAGGTGACGCTGAGCGACCTCGTGCAGGTCACTGATTTCAACGCCCTGGCCCGGCTCGTGGAACAACCGTTCACCAGCACCATCGCGGCGGACGAGTCGATCCATATGCGCCTCGTCCAGGTGCGCCTTGAAGGTCCCTGCCCGATGGCGGACGCGCTGCGCAACGAATCCCAGCGGGAGATGATCGAAGAGAAGCTGGCGCGTTATTTGAACGTAAATGAGGTCGAATTACTCACGGAATGGGTCACGCCGGCGGTGGATGTGGAGTCCTATCGCGACGAGCCGCACCTGCTGGGCGAACTCATCACCATGATCAACCAGCTGCGCGAAGCGCCAGACACCCTGGAAGGTATCGCGCCGGCGTCGCTGGCCGGCCTGCAGGGCGACCCCGCGGAACGGCGCCAATACGTCATGTCCCTCCTCCGCGACATCGAGAGTGAAGCGGTCGTCCGCCTCCTCCAGGACAATCGTCATGCGCATTAATCGTTGCTCCATCAAGGCGTTCGGTCATTTTAAGAACGAGGAATTCACCGACCTCGATCACCCCTTCGTGGTGGTGCATGGCGCCAACGAAGCCGGCAAGAGCACGTTCTTTCAATTCATGCGCTCGATGCTCTACGGCTTCGAGAATACCGACCCGCAACAGCTTCTCTACGCCCCGAAAGACGGCGCCGCCATCGAGGGCGAGATGCGCCTGAAGATGGACGATCGGACGGACATCGTTGTCACCCGCTCGTTCGACGAACAGCCCCGCGGCCACCTGCTCAACGGGGTGCGCGACACGCTCGGCAATAACATGTTGCCGTTTATCGCGCATATCCCGCGCTCCGTGTTCGAGTCGGTCTATACCCTCGGGTTGTACGACCTCGTCCAGTTCAGCGGCGACACGTGGGAGCAGATCCAGGACCGCCTCCTCGGTGGCCTGAGCATGAAACACATCCGCCCCGCGCGCGAGGTGCTCCTGGCCCTGGAAAAAGAAGCCGGCACGTTGTGGCAGGGAGAATTGCAGAGCCAGTCCCAGGCCTCTCGCCTCGAAGTCCGCGAACGGGAGCTTCAAAAACGCGCGCAGCAGACCCGCCAGAAAGAGGAGCGCCTCCGCCGGCAGATGGCCGACCTCGAGGTGCTCGAACGCAAGGTGGCGGAGTTGGAAGAAGAACAGATCGTGATCAAGGCCGAACGCCGGCGCATCCGTCGCCTGCTCCCGGTTCATCGGCTCATCGATAAAATCGACACGCTCGACGCCCGCGCCGGCAATATTGCGCCGTTTAAGTCGATTCCCGAGGATCCTCGCGCCATGATCGACACGCTCAACGAGCAAATTAATAATGAGCGGGCGCAGCTGGACTACGCCCGGCGCGACATCCGTTTCGCCCGCGATCAAGTGCAGAAGGTAGCGTCGGACGTTCTCACCCGGCCGCTCAGCAAAGACATCATCGAAGCCGTCCGCAACTTCCCGGAGATCGAGTTTCGCCAGCACGTCTACGCCTGTCAGGAAGCCCTGGGCAGTCTGCGCGAGGTGAAGATGTATGCGAAGATGCTCGCCGTCCGCGTTTCTATCGGCAAGTCGCTCATTCCCTGGATCATCGCGATCATCGCCGCGGCGCTGTTCATCGTCTACGGGATCATGGAAGACAGTCCCATCCTGTGGGTGGGCGCCGGCCTGTTTGTGTTTGCCGGCCTGAAGGCCTTCGAAGTGGCCGTGCACAACCGCAATGTCGGGCTCGACGAAGGTGAAGAGATGCCCGTCGTCGACGATTTTGAAGTCGAAGCCGAAGAACACCGCGCCGCGATCTCGGAACTGCTCCGCAGCATCCCCGTGCCGGCCGTGCGCCTCGCCAACCCGGACCTCGAGCTGGTGTCGGACATGGAGAACCTCCGTTCAGCCTTGCTGGAGTACGACGAACATGTCCACCGCACGCACGAACTGGAGCAGGAGTTTAAGTCCCGCAACCAAACGGCCCTCAAGAAACTTAGCGCCATCGAAGAGCCGCTCCGCGCCCTCGGCGAAGGAGACCCTGACGAGGGCATCCACGAGCTGAAGGAACGCCGTCAGGCCGCCCGCCAGCTTGCTCAGTACCACGAAACGCTCGAGCAGGAGCACCCCGACTGGGTAGAGCTCAAGGCCGAGATCGAAGCTATCAAAAAGAACGACGGCTCGTGGACGTTCTCCGATGAAGATGTCGTCCGTATCGACGCGCGGATCGAGCAGGTGGAGAATGAACTGCGCGAGCGAAGCACCGAGCGGGCCGAACTCAAAAAAGATATTGAAGGCGCGCGCATCGAGCAGTCGGTGCCGCTCATTGAATCGGAGATCCGCCACATCCAGCTCCGTCACGCCGAGTTGCGCCGCCGGCGCGACCGCCTGTTCCTGCTCTCGAACCTGATCAAACAGGCCGACCAGCAGTTCCGTCTGAAGCACCAGCCCGAGGTCATCCGCCTCGCCGGCGACTACCTCGCCCGCGTAACCGACGGCCGATACGACCGCCTCGGGATGGACGAGGCCACCGGCCGCCTGGTCGTCTTCGCCGCCGGCGCCGAATCCGGCATGCCCGTTGGCCCCCCCCTGAGCCAGGGCACCATCGACCAGATCTACCTCTCCATCCGCCTCGCCATCATCGACCACCTCGACGACGGTAAGGAGCGCCTCCCCGTCTTCCTCGACGAAGTCTTCGTCAACTGGGACGCCGGCCGCCGCAAAAACGTCTACGGCATCCTCAAGAAGATGTCAGAGAGCCGGCAGGTCTTCCTCTTCACCTGCCACGACTGGCAAGCCGCCGAGTCCGTCATGGAACTCGACGCCCGAGAGATCCAGCTGCACGCGGCGGTGTGAGAGCTGGGCAGACTAGGATTCCTCCCGCAGAGGCGCAGAGGCGCTGAGTTCGCCAATTTGTGAGTTCGCCAATTTGTGAGTTCGCCAATTTGTGAGTTCGCCAATTTGTGAGTTCGCCAATTTGTGAGTTCGCCAATTTGTGA
>JAWXAX010000289.1 GCA_034439735.1 Rhodothermales bacterium
CATCACATCCGATGACATCACCCGCCCCAAGCCCGACCCCCAGCCGTACCTCGTGACGGCCGAGCGCCTCCATGTCGATCCATCGCGTTGTGTGGTGTTCGAGGACTCGACCAACGGCGTCCGCTCCGCGCTGGCCGCCGGCTGCCAGGTCATCGCCATCACCACGTCGTTCGACGCCGCCGCCTTGCGGGCCGCCGGCGCGGTCCACATCGCCTCCGGGTTCGCTGAAATTCGTGAATGGCTGTTGGGAGGCTGATTCGATCACGCGGGCACACCTTTACGATCCCCTGGAAAGTCCTATCTTGCGGATTCTCTCCGCTAGAAACGTATCCATTGATCCTGATGACTTCCCCCGCACGACTCTGGCCGATGCTCGCCCTGATGGTGACGCTCCTGCCGGTCCTCCATGACAGCGCCTCCCAGCCCGCCCCAACATCCCTCCGCGTGAGCGAAAACCGCCGGCATCTGGTCACGGCCGATGGGCAACCCTTTTTCTACCTCGGCGACACAGCGTGGGAGCTGTTCCACCGCCTAACGCGTGAAGAAGCCGATCGCTACCTCGAAAACCGGGCATCGGCCGGATATACGGTCGTCCAGGTTGTCGCCCTGGCGGAGCTGGACGGGCTGAACGACCCGAACCCCACCGGCCACCGGCCGCTGATCGACCTGGACCCCACGCGACCCGATGTACAGGACGGACCGGCAAACGACTACTGGGACCACGTCGACTACATTGTCCGCAAAGCCAATGCGCTCGGCCTCGTGGTTGGCTTTTTGCCCACCTGGGGGGATAAGTGGAATAAGAAATGGGGCGTCGGGCCGGAGATCTTTACCCCCGAAAACGCGGAGGTATTTGGTCGATGGGTGGGGGAGCGGTACCGGGACGCCAGTGTGATCTGGATCGTGGGCGGAGACCGACCCATCGAGTCGGACACTCAGCGCGCTATCGTCGAGCGCATGGCACTCGGGCTGCGCGCGGGGGACGGCGGCACGCACCTCATCACCTTCCACCCCACCGGGGGATCGGGGTCGTCGCTGTATTTCCACGACAGCCCCTGGCTCGATTTCAATATGCGCCAGAACGGGCACGTGCTGGAGTTCACCGGGCGGTACGCAACGACGCGCGAAGACTACGATCGCTCGCCCACACAACCGGTCATGGACGGCGAGCCGATCTACGAGGACCACCCCGTGTCCTTCAACGCGAAGGAGCGCGGCCATTCGATCGCCGCCGACGTGCGCCGGCCGTTGTACTGGAATCTGTTTTCCGGTGCCTTCGGGCACACATACGGCAACCACGCCGTCTGGCAGATGTGGGCCCCCGGCCGAGAGCCCATCAACAACCCGCTCATGCCCTGGCACGAAGCCATCGAGCAGCCCGGCGCACGTCAGATGCAGTACGGCCGGTGGCTGATCGAGTCGCGCCCGATGCTCACGCGGGTTCCGGATGACGCCATCGTCGTCGCCTCCGCGATTCCAACCAACATGCCCGGCGAGGGTGTCTACCGGTTCGTGGCGACGCGGGATGAGGAAGGTACCTACGCCATGGTGTATGCCCCGGTGGGCCGGCCATTTAGCGTTCGGATGGATGTGATCAAGGGAGAGAAGGTGCAGGCCTGGTGGTACAACCCACGCAACGGCGAGGCGACATCGATCGGCACATTCGAAAACCGGGGCGAACGGGTGTTCGAGACGCCGGCTCCGGGCGAGCTGCTGGACTGGGTCCTGGTGCTCGACGATGCCGCAAAAGGGTATCCAGCGCCCGGGACGCGAGGGGGATGAACGATCACAAAGGATGTGACAATCTTTGAGTGAATTGCGTGAGGGACTACAGCAATTAGCCGGCGTTTCCTATCTTTCCAGATCGCCGCCGCCCGCTGGCGACGACACCCTACCCTACCGAGAGCTTTATGGTACGACTTATTCGATACGGGAATGTCGCCGCGTTGCTGGCGCTTTTCGCTACCTCGGCCTGCGGCACCACCGGCCCGATGACCACCGAAACCCCGCCGCCCGCCGCGGCCTCTCCGTCGACCGCCGAGTTGGAGGCGCTCTACCAGGCGCGCCTCGAGGGCGCCCGCACCCGCTTCGTCCAGGCCGATGTCAACTTTATGACGGGCATGATCGGGCACCACGCCCAGGCCCTCATCATGTCTGCCCTGGCGCCGACGAATGGCGCCAATCCCACCGTTCAGGTCCTGGCGGCCCGCATCATCAACGCCCAGAAGGACGAGATCGCCCTGATGCAGACGTGGCTCCGCGACCGCGATCAGCCCGTCCCCGAGGTGCATATTTCGGGCACGACCCTCATGGTCCATGGCGCCGGCGACCACTCGGCCCATGCCCACATGCCTGGCATGCTCACCGACGCCCAGCTCCAGGAGCTGGAGGCTGCTCGCGGAGCCGAGTTCGACCGGCTGTTCCTTACCTACATGATCCAGCACCATAGCGGGGCCATCACCATGGTGGACGACCTGTTCGCGGCCGACGGCGCCGGCCAGGATGAGGCTTCGTTTAAGATCGCGTCGGACATCAACGTCGACCAGATTACCGAAATCGCGCGCATGAAAAAGATGCTCGACGCCCTGACCGAAGCCGGCAAAGCGCCCTGAGCCTCTTGAGCCACCGACTATTCTCCGTTCTCCCAACCAAGGAATCTACAATGAAAGGAATATCTACCCTATACAAGGGCGCCTCAGGAATGCTGCGCTCGTATCTCTGGACGCTGATGCTCGTCGCGGCGGCCCTCGGGATTTCCGCCTGCGCCTCCAAACCCATCATGCAGGACGCGGCTCCGGCGATGCCGGCCGCCGCTCCGGCCGTGGCCATGGCGCCCGCCGCGCCGCCCAGCCCGGATCCGCGTGTCGGCCTCAAAGCCGGCCTGTTCGATGCCGGCGAGGCCATCTGGAATATGCGCCTCCTTTCGGCGACGCCGCCGCCGCCGGCGTTTGTCGGCGTGTTCAACTCGGACCTCGCGTTTCAGGGCAACTACGCCTTCCAGGGCAACTACAACGGCGTCCAGATATGGGATATCTCGAACCCCGCGAAGCCGACCCTCGCGAAAGAGTACGTCTGCCCCGCGTCCCAGAGCGACGTGTCGGTCTACGGCAATCTGATGTTCGTCTCGGGCGAAGGCCTCAGCGGCCGGCTCGACTGTAGCGCGGAAGGCGTCCAGGAGGCCGTCAGCCCCATCCGCCTCCGCGGCATCCGCATCTTCGATATATCGGACATCTATAACCTGAAGTACGTGGCCAACGTGCAGACCTGCCGCGGCTCGCACACGCACTCGGTCCTGAAACACCCGGGCGACGACGCCAACGTCTACGTGTATGTCTCTGGCTCGGCTCCGGTTCGGCCGGCGGAAGAAGTGCCGGGATGCTCGGACGCCATGCCGGCGGATGATCCCAATTCGGCCCTTTTCCGCATTGAAGTCATCAAGGTGCCTCTGGCGAACCCCGAGTTGTCCGCTATCGTCAGCTCCCCCCGCATTTTTGAAGACCTCGTCGCCCCGCCCGAACACGGCCTCGCGCCGGATGACCTCGCCGAAATCGAGCAGGCCCGCGCTGCCGGGGCCTTTATCGTAGACCTCATGGGCCAGCCGCGCGTGCTGCCCCCCCGGTTCGTGGGGCCCATGCTGGACGAATTCGTGAAAGCACGTGGCGGCAGCGTCGCCACGGCCGCCGATAGCGCGGCCTTCCGCGAGGCGCTGCCGGCCCTCGTCCGCCAACGCTTCGGCGTTCCGGACGAAGCCGAAAGCGACGGCCCCCAACCGGGTCCGACGCAGTGCCACGACATCACGCTCTACCCGGAAATCGGCCTGGCCGGCGGCGCGTGCGAAGGGTATGGGCTCCTGCTGGATATCAAGGACCCCATCAACCCCATCCGCCTCAGTGCCGTGGCCGACTCGAACTTCTCCTACTGGCACTCGGCCACGTTTAACAACGACGGCTCCAAAGTCCTGTTCACCGACGAATGGGGCGGCGGCGGCGCGCCGAAGTGCCGCGCTACCGACCCGAAGGAGTGGGGCGCGAACGCCAACTTCACGATCGAAAACGGCCAGATGGTCTTCCAGAGCTACTACAAGCTCTCGGCCGCCCAGACGCCCGAGGAAAACTGCGTCGCCCACAACGGCTCGCTGATCCCGATCCCGGGTCGCGACATCATGGTCCAGGCGTGGTACCAGGGCGGCATCTCGATCTTCGACTGGACGGATCCAGCCAACACGGTCGAGATCGCCTACCACGACCGCGGCCCCCTCAACCCCGAACGGATGGATATGGGCGGCAGCTGGTCGGTCTACTGGTACAACGGCCTCATCGTCAGCTCCGAAATCGCCCGCGGCCTGGATATCTTCGAGATCACGCCGAGCGCGCACCTGTCGGAAAATGAGATCGCCGCCGCTAATACGGTGAAGCTGGACTACCTGAACGCCCAGGGCCAGCCGAAATACACCTGGCCGGCTACGTTCTCCCTCTCCCGCGCCTATGTCGACCAGCTCGAACGCTCGAAAGGCCTCGCCGCTGCCCGCATTGCGGCCGTCCGCACGGCCCTCGCCGGCGCCGAACGCGCCTCGGGCTCCGCTCGGAATACGGCACTGACGACGCTCGCGACCGAACTCGACCGCGAAGCCGGCGCCTCCAGCGACGCCGCGAAAGTGCGGATGCTCGCCGGCTCGGTGCGCGACCTGGCGAAGTAAGCGGCTTGAATAAACGGGAAGTAGCGGGCCGGGGGTGTCGCGTCATTCGAACGCTCCCGGCCCGCTTTTTTTCCGGCGCCCGATACGTCACCCATGGCTGAACCCCTCAAAAACCAGTACGGCCCCGAGATCCCGCGGAAGATCGCCGGCATGATCGCCCCGGTGTACCCCGCCTTCGATCGGGAGGGCTTTTTACAGAGCGCACTCGATGGCTACGAGGCGCTCGAACTGCTGCCGCGGGGGCGCCACATCGCCAAGGCCCTGCGCCGGCACCTGCCGGATGAATACCCCGCCGCGATCGACCTCCTCATCGCCTCACTCGGTCCGAAACTCGAGGGCACCGAATCGTTTGGGATGGCGCCGTTTCTGTATCTCCCCCATGTGTTTTTTGTGATGGATTACGGGGTGGATCATTTCGAGCCGTCGATGCGCGCCCAGTACGAAATCACCCAGCGGTTCTCGGCTGAATACAGCATCCGGGCCTATCTGGAGCACCATCCCGAGGCCACGCTCGCCCGGTTACGGCAGTGGGTGGATGATCCGAGCCCACACGTCCGCCGGCTCGTCTCGGAAGGCACCCGGCCCTTGTTGCCCTGGGCCTCGCGGCTGCGCGCGTTTCAGCGGGATCCATCGCCCGTCATCGAACTGCTCGAATTGCTGAAGGACGACCCGGAGCTGTATGTGCGCCGCTCGGTGGCGAATAACCTGAACGATATCGGATAGGATCACCCCGCGCTGCTCGTCGACCTCGCCCGCCGATGGATGGACAACGCCCCGGCGGACCGGCAGTGGCTCGTTCGCCACGCTCTGCGTTCAGCCGTGAAACGCGGCGATCCTGAGGCGCTGGCGGTGCTGGGGTTTGCCGGCGGCGACGCCCTCATCGTTCGGAATGCCCGCATTTCGCCGGAACGTGTCGCCGTCGGCGACTCCGTTACCCTCACCTTCGAACTTGCGAACACGGGCCAGATACCCCAACGCGTGTTGGTCGACTTCGCCGTGCTTTTCGTCAAAGCGAATGGCCGTACAAGTCCCAAAGTCTTCAAGCTTACGACGGTTGAACTCGCTCCAGGTGATTCGGCGCTGCTGAGCAAGTCCCTTTCACTGGTCCAGCGCACCACCCGGAAACACTACCCGGGCCTCCATCGCATCGAGGCCATGCTCAACGGTGTCGTCGCCCCGCTGGGGTCCTTTGAGCTGGAAGCATAGGATCCTGCTTGCATACCACCTCCAGGAGTAGCAGATTTGCGTGTGTTCGTCATCCCCGGCGTGATTGGGAAACGAAGGCTGGCTTGCCAGCCTGACTTACGGAGTAATCCATGCAAGACTCGTTGGTTGTATGGTTCCCCGCTTTCGCGGGGATGACGAGTGGCAGAATGTAGCCACTACCCACCCACCATCACTTCCCGCCACTTTTCCCTTTTCCCTTTTCCCTTTTCCCTTTTCCCTTGATCCCCATGTCCTCTCGCCGCCAGTTCCTCCAGACCGCCGCCCTCGCCGGCGCCGCTGTCGTCGCACCGATCGCGCCGGCGGTTTCCGCCGGATTAGCCTCACCTGCGCCCCGTCGCACCCGCTTCGGCGTCTCCACCTATTCGTTCTGGCGATTCAACGGCCCGAAGGAAGACACCCCGATCGAATCCTGCATCGACCAGGCGGCCGAGATGGGGTTCGACGGCGTCGAGCTGCTGCTCATGCAGATGGCGTCGGAGGACAACGGCTATCTCCAGAACATCAAACGGCGCGCGTTTACGCACGGGCTGGATCTGATGGGCTTCTCCACCCACCAGGGCTTCGTCTACCCGGACGCCGCCAAACGGCAGGAGGAGATCGACAAAACCATCCATCAGATCGAGTTAGCCTATAAACTGGGCATCCCGACGATGCGCCTCAACACCGGTCGCTGGGGCACATCGGCCTCGTTTGACGCCCTCATGGCGAACAGGGGGATCGAGCCTGTATTGGAAGGCTACACAGAAGAACAGGGCTTTGGCTGGGTGATCGACGCCATCGAAAAATGCCTGCCGACCGCCGAGGCGTGCGGCGTGTTGATCGGCCTCGAAAACCACTGGGGACTCGGTCGGACCGCCGAGGGGGTAATGCGTATCGTCGAGGCTATCGACTCGCCCTGGCTCCAGGTTACCATGGATACCGGCAACTTCCTCGAAGATCCCTACGACCAACTCGAACAGCTGGCGCCCCGGACCGTCCTCGTCCAGGCCAAGACGTATTACGGCGGCGGGAAGTGGTACACGCTGGAGCTCGACTACCCGCGGATCGCGGGCATCTTGAAAAAACACGCCTACAATGGCTACATCTCCCTCGAATTCGAGGGCAACGAAGACGCCGCGACGGCTATCCCGAAGAGCCTGGAGTTGCTTCGTTCCGCGTTTGCCTGATTGAGGACGCGACATGGCCATCACATTAGCCGAAGCAGACCGCAACGACGCCGTCGCTTCCATCCAGCGGTACGCGGAGGAAAATCTGGATCAACCGATGGGGGGCCTGGCCGCCGGTGCGCTGCTGGACTACATTCTGGAGGAGATCGGCCCCTCAATCTACAACCAGGCCGTGGCCGACGTGCAGGAGCGGCTTCACGCCCGGCTCGCCGAGATCGATAGCGACCTTCACGAGGAGCCGTTCGGCTACTGGCGGAAGCGCGCCGGCCGGCGTAAACGGTGAATGTCTCAATTCAGCGGATCGATACGCTCACGCCGGCCAGCGATCCACCACTCGAGGGGCTGACCTTCCTGCTCCGCGACGCCATCGACGACGGCGCCTCGGTGGGGTTTCTCTCGGAGTCGAAAGACGAAACGCTGAGGGATTACTGGACGGAAGTACTGGCCGAGTGCGCCGCCGGCCGGCGGCTGGCGCTGGTCGCCTCGCGCGATGGGATGATCCTCGGGTCGGTGCAACTCGTGATGGCAACGCAAGAAAACGCTCCGCATCGCGCCGAGGTGCAACGGTTGCTCGTGCACCGCGATTACCGACGCGCCGGCCTCGGCCGACGGTTGATGGTAGACATTGAGCGCCAGGCGCTGGCGCTGGGCCGGACGCTCCTCCTGCTCAACACACGCAGCGGCGATCCACCCGAACATTTCTACCGTTCCCTGGGCTACCAGGTGGTGGGTGTCGTGCCGGATTTCGCACTGAACCCGGATGGTTCGATGAACGATACGACGATCATGTATCGGAGGCTCACGACGAACAATGACGTTGACGCAACCTCTACCATTTTACTAACCCAATACTAGCACGGAAATGAAATCGACCAGAGCGCGACGCGGTATTCCAGGGTTTTTCCTTCTACTGATCATCCTCTGCTCCACTCCGGCTTCCGCATTCGCGCAATACGGCTGGCAGTGGCAGAACCCGAATCCACAGGGCAGCGATCTCTTCGCGGTAGCTTCCCTCGGCGGGAATACGGCGGTGGCCGTCGGCGCTTTCGGGGCGATTCTCCGAACGACCGACGCCGGCGTGAGCTGGACAGAGATCGATAGCGGCACCACGGCCTCGCTTCGCGGCGTCTCGTTTGCCGATTCGGACCATGGCCTCGCCGTTGACGTCTTCGGCACGCTCCTCCGCACAAGTGATGGAGGATTCACCTGGGAAGCGGAGGATAGCGGGCAGCCGTTCATCATCCTCAATCGGGTTGTCATGATCGATGCATCCACGGCGGTCGCCGTGGGCTCGAGCGGTACTATCATCCGAACGGAAGATGGCGGTGATACCTGGAGCGCTCAGGTCAGCGGCTTTAACAGTACGATCAATGGCGTCGACTTTGTAAATGCCTCGGTCGGGACCGTGGTGGGGACGGGGGGCGCCATCTTTCGGACGGTGGATGGCGGAACGAGCTGGACCTCCCAGCAAAGCAATACGATGGCCTCGCTGGTGGCCGTGGAATTCACCGACGCCAGCACGGGCACCGTCGCGGGCTTCTCCGGCGTCATCCGACGCACCACCGACGGGGGCGCCACTTGGACGGCGCAAACGAGCGGCACAACCGGCGTCATAAACGCCGTACGTTTCTCCGATGCGCTGAATGGCATCGCCGTCGGCGGGGGCATCGTGTGCGGCAATACGATGCGCACGACCGACGGCGGGGCGACCTGGACGATACCGGCCGGCAACTGCGCCATCCAGTCGCTATACGATGTGGTGTTTGACGGGGCCGGGTCCGCCCTGGCCGTGGGCGGCCTGGGTACCACGGCGCGCACAACCGACGGCGGCGTGAGCTGGACGGAGCTGTCGGCCGGCCCATACGACATGTACCACGACGTCTTTTTTACGGACGCCAACACGGGCGTGGTGGTCGGTACAGGCGGTCGGGTCCTCCGCACAAGCGACGACGGGACCACCTGGACGCCGCACTCCGGTTTCACGGTAGCCAACCTGTTCGCCGTCTCCTTCGTCGACGCCTCTACAGGCACGGCCGTCGGCCAGAGCGGCGCCATCTATCGGACCACCGACGGCGGGGCTACCTGGACCTTTCAACAGAGCGGCCTCACCCTCATCCAGTTCCAGGATGTCGACTTCACCGACGCGAACACCGGCACGATCGTCGGCACCGGCGGCACCATCCTCCGCACTACAAACGGCGGCGCCGCCTGGACCCCGCAGTCGAGCGGCATCATACAGACGCTGTACGGGGTGGATTTTGTCGACACGAATGTAGGCACCGCCGTCGGCGTCTCCGTCTCGCAAAAAGGGACGATCCTGCGCACGACCGACGGCGGGGCCACCTGGACGCCCCAGGATAGCGGCGTGACCTGGTTTTTGAATGCCGTATCGTTCGTGGATGCGAACAACGGCTGGGCCGCCGGCGAAAACGGAACCATCATCCGCACCGAAGACGGGGGCGCCACCTGGGGGCCCCAGGTGAGCGGCACGACGAATTCCCTCTATCGCATCCAGTTCACCGACCTCCAGCACGGCACCGCCGTCGGCCGGTTCGGGACGCTGCTTCGCACCACCGACGGGGGGCAGACGTGGGTGAAACAGGTGAGCCGCACCTCGCAAACACTCCGCGGCATCTCGTTTACTGATGCCGACACCGGGACGATCGTCGGTGAATTCGGCAGCATCCTGCGGACGACCTCGGGCGGCGAGCCGGTGCCGGTGAGTGTCGAGGAACGGCCGAATTTCACCCCGGGCTTCACCCTGGAACCGGGATACCCGAATCCATTCCGCGCCAGCACGACACTCGGCGTGGTGCTCCCCACCGCCGGCCCGGTCTCGCTGCGCATCTACGACGTCTTGGGCCGTGAAGTAGCGGTACTGCTGGATGGCGTGTTGCCCGCAGGAAAGCATGTGGCCACGTGGGAGCCACACCATCTCGCCAACGGCCTCTACCTCGCGCGGCTGATCGGCGCCGGCGGGAGTGAAACGGTGAGGCTGGTGCTGATGCGGTGAGCGATGGCGATTACCTGGCCTTTTTTTGAATCTAAACACGCCCTCATATGACCTCCCGTCTCGCCCCTTACTCCTCTCTGTGTTATTGACCCTCACCGCCTGCGTCCAGCCGCCGCCGCGCCTCATCGTCCGAGGCGACGACATGGGCTACGCCCACGCCGGCAACGAGGCCATCATGAAAACCTACACGGATGGCATCGTCACGTCGGTCGAGGTCATCGTGCCGTCGCCGTGGTTTCCGGAGGCCGTTCGTATGCTGGCGGACCACCCCGATCTTGATATCGGCGTCCACCTCGCCATCACGAGCGAGTGGGATAACGTGAAGTGGCGGCCCATGACGCCGGCCCCAAGCCTCCGCGACGCCGACGGCTACTTTTATCCCATGATCTGCCCGAACAAAAACTACCCGGGCTATGAGGATGTCGCCATCGACCGACAGGGCGTCACGGATCTCTGGACCGACCCCCGCATCCGCCAGAAGATCGAGGCCCTGGGCATCGATCTGATCGGGTACGACGACCTGTGAGGGGTTCATCCTCCTCGTACTCAGCGAAGCGGTACTCGTACTCCTACTCGAATCCCCCCGATCAAAACGCCGCCGCGGTGTAGGCATACATGTTCCGAACCGCCGGCGCGAAAAGGCCGGCCGTGTTGTACGGACCGATCGCGGTTTGAATATCCCGCTCGATCGCTGCAACGGCGGCCTTGTCGAGCGCGGGTGCTTCGCGCAATCGGCGATGAAAGTGGGTTATGATATCCCTTAGCCCCGGATCGTTGGCCATTAGCAGGAGGTCGTCGTCCACGCCGGCGTTGATTCGTCGCTCCTCATACGTAATCGCGGCGGCGAAGTAGAGCATCGTCACGGCCGTGAAGAGGCGGAAAGACCCCAACGCGGCGTAGCCGGCATCCACGATCCGATCGACGTGCAGGAG
>JAWXAX010000290.1 GCA_034439735.1 Rhodothermales bacterium
CCGGTGAGGCCGGCCTCACCGGCGACACCATCCTGAAGCAATCGTTATATATCGCGGCCGGCGTGATCGCGCTCGCCGGCGGCGCCCAGCTGATGGTCAAAGCGGCCGTCACCATCGCTGAACTCTTTCACATCTCCCCCATCGTCATCGGCCTCACCGTGGTGGCCGTCGGCACCAGCCTGCCGGAACTGGCCGCCTCCGTAGCCAGCGCGCTCAAGAAAGACGCCGATATGTCGGTCGGCAATGTGCTTGGAAGCAATCTACTCAATATTCTGTTCGTTATCGGACTGGTAGCCCTCATCCAGCCGCTTCAGGTCGATGCCGACTCGATCCGGGTGCACTTCCCTATCATGCTCGGTTTTAGCCTGCTCCTACTGCCCCTCGCCTGGACCCGATTCCAGATCTCCCGTTTCGAGGGCGTGGTACTACTCCTCGGGTTTACGGGGTACATCGTGTACCTCGTGCTGCCGTATGTGCGTTGAAACGTTGTACCGTTGGGACGTTGAACGCCTACATGTTATCCACGACCCCATGAGATAAGAGTCAACGAACCCACGTTCCTGTCCGCCCACATGTCCCTGTCCTTCGGCCTTTCTCCCCTGTTGCTCATTCCCGCCCTCCTCGCGGCGATCGCACTGGCCGTGTGGGTGCACCGCAATACCGTCCCTGCCCTGGCGCCGGCCAAACGCCTCCTGCTTACCGCGTTACGCGCCGCCGCCTTACTGATCATCCTCTTTCTGCTTTTCGAACCCATCCTCGAACGCCGGCTCCAGACCGAGCGGCCTCCGGTGCTTGCGGTGCTGGTCGATAACAGCCAGAGCCTCCTCCTGACGGACATGAACGGCGACTCCCTCACCGCGAGCGCCGGCGAAGACGTCCGCGATGCCGTACGCGCCGTGCTCGGGGCCGACTATCCCGGCGAACTAAACCTCTTTCAGTTTGATGCCGACCTCCAGGAACGCCCGACGAACGGGCCGGCCGAAGCGGATTCGATTGGCTTCACGGGTGAACGCACCAACATCTCCGCCGCACTCGAGCAGGTGCGCGATGCGCTGAGCAACAAAAACCTCCAGGGCGTTTTGCTGATCTCCGACGGCCAGTACAACACGGGCCGCAACCCCATGTACCTGGCCGAACGTTTTCCGGTGCCTATCCATACCGTAGTCATCGGCGACACCACCCGCCGGCGCGACCTCCAGATCCGCAGCGTCACCACTAACGAGATCGCGTTTGTCGGCGACGATCTACCCGTGCGCGTGGGGCTAAGGACCGAAGACTTCGCCGGCGAGCGGGTGCAGGTGGCGCTCCTCGAAAACGGCGCCCTGCTCGCCAACGAGACCGTGGATCTCCCCGCCGGCACCGTCGAAATCCCCATCGACCTCAACCACATCCCCACCGAAGAAGGCTACCGCCGGCTGACCGTGACGGTGACGCGCCTGGAGGGTGAGGCGACCTATCGCAATAACAGCGAAACCGTCACCGTGCGTGTGCTTCGTAATAAACGCCAGATCCTCCTCATCGCCTCGGCCCCGGATCCCGACGTCGCCGCCATCCGGCAGTTACTCGAAACAAACGCCAACACGGAGGTCACCGCCGCCGTGCAAAAAGGCGCCGGAAGTTTCTACGGCCAGCCGGCGCTCGATAGTCTCGCCTCGTTTGATGCTATGATCCTCGTGGGGTATCCCGGCGCCCAGGCCGATCCAGCCTTCCTCCAACGCCTGTCCGACACCGCGCGCGACGGGGTCCCGGTCTTTTTTATCCTGGGCCGGCAGACCGACCTACGCCGGCTCCAGCAGGCGTTTGCCGAGACGCTCCCGCTGGAGGTGCAGGTCGTCCGATCCAACGCGGTCGAGGCCGCCTTCGTCCCGACAGCCGCCGGCCTGCAACACCCTGTACTCGAAGCTTTTGCCGCGAACCCCGACGCCTGGAAACAACTCCCCCCGCTCGTCATGAACGACTCGCGGTGGCAACCATGGCCCGATACCCGGGTCCTGGCGGTCAACGAGGTGCGCGGCGTCCGGCTGGACGATCCACTCCTCGCGATCCGGCACCGCGACGGCCACCGCTCCGCCGCCCTCCTCGCCTCGGGCATCTGGCGCTGGAAGAATGTGCCCGAAGATCTCTCCGAAGCCGGCGAAGCCTGGACACTCCTCTTCTCAAATGTCCTCCAGTGGATCACCACCCGAGAAGATGACCGCCCCGTACGCGTCGCTCCCAATGAGCAACTCTTCTCCGGCGGCGAATCCGTTACGTTCGGCGGACAGGTGTACGACGAAAGCCTGAACCCGATCGATGGAGCCGAAGTGGAACTGGACGTCATGGCCGCCGACAGCACGCGGTACCCCTATTCGATGGATGGTATCGGCAATGGACGATACGCGCTCGATATCGGCGCCCTGCCCGAGGGCAGCTACCGATACCGCGCCTTCGCGAACCGTAATGGCGCCCCCCTCGGTGAGGATCAGGGTTCGTTCGCGGTAGGGGCTCTGACCCTGGAATTCAAGGAAACGAGCGCCAATCCCTCCCTCCTGAGGCAGATCGCCGCACGATCCGGCGGGAACTTTTTAGACCCAGTAAACCTGAATAACCTGCCCGACCTCCTGCTTGAGTCCGGCCGATTTGTGTCGACCTTTACGGAGGAAAGGCAAGACGAAGAACTGAGAAGGTTGTACCTTTTTTTCGCGATCGTGGTGACCCTCCTCACGGTTGAATGGCTGATACGCAAACGTAGCGGGCTGGTATGACGGACTCGGACTCACCGCTCGAATCGAGCGCCTCGCTGCGCGGCAACACCGCGCATGTGGCCATGATCCGCGAAGCCATCTCGGTATACCGCAGTGGCCGTACCGGCATCCCTTACGATACGCTCGTCGCGTTTGCGCGCCCGGTGTTAGACCATTACGGACTCGATCTCGATCATTGCCATAACGCCGCCGTAAACGCCGCCAACGCCGGCGACATGGCCGTGCTCATCGACGTCCTCGAATCCGCCATGATCTTCTGGTCGTTTTTCTCCGCGGAAGCCGCCCGCGAAACAGCCTCCTTCGAACACCTCAAAACGAGCATGCTCGGGCCCGAGCCCGAGTTGACGGACGACCTCCGCTTCAACCTCCTCTACGACGCGATGCAACACACCTTCGTGGCGCTGGGAGGCAATACCGGCGACGTGCTGGCCTGGCAGCCTCCTCCGGGGCTGACGGAGCCCTCGCCGGCGGACTTCTTCGAGGAAAATCTCTTTTATGAAGAGGATGGCCCCGATCAGCCCGAGTCATTCGCGCTTTTTGCACACCCCCTCTACGACAACCCCGACCACCTGGCCGACCCGGACGCCCTCGAGCGGATTACCCAGCTCGCCAGCGCCTATTGGGACCTCGCGCGCCTCAGCGCCGAGGAGCAGCCCGCCGTACTCGACGGACTGCTGGACCAGTTCGCGCGCACGCTGGCCGAACGCAAGCGACTCAAACTTGAGGCGCGCCAGATGGTAAAACGATACCACGACCTGTTTCCGGGCTGACGCCCTTCGTACACACCTCATTCCGTATGGCTCTGTATCCCACGCTACTCGATTCCCCCACCACGTTCGAAGATTTTCTGGTGGCCACGCGCCGGCATCTCCACCAACACCCCGAAGTCGGCTTCCACGAGCACCAGACGTATCGCTTCATTCGCGAAACCCTCATCGCCCACGGCCTGGCCCCGGCCGGCCCACTGGCCACGACGGGGCTCTATGTGGATATCAATGGCGCGCTTCCCGGACCACACATCGGGTATCGGGCGGACATCGATGCGCTCCCGATCCAGGACGCCAAAACCCGCCCCTACGCCTCGCAAACCCCCGGTGTAGCCCACCTCTGCGGACACGACGTACACACCACGATAGCCCTCGGCATCGCGATCCGCCTGCACGAACGGCGCGACGAACTTCGCGGCGGCGTCCGTGTCTACTTCCAGCCCAACGAGGAAGGCGTTCCCTCCGGCGCTCCGGTGATGATCCGCGACGGCGTGCTCGATGGTCTCGAAGCCGCCTATGCCCTGCACGTGGACCCCACGCTGGCGTCGGGCAAGATCGGATTGATCAAAGGGGCCATGACGGCATCGTCCGTCCGCTTCCAGGTAGAAATCAAGGGCCCCAGCACGGGCCACTCCGCACGCCCTCATGAGACGAGCGACACGATCTGGATCGCCACTCAGATTCTCAATGTCTTCTACCAACTCACGGGCCGCGTCTCGGACGCTCGCGACGCGACGGTCCTCACGGCCTGCCGTATCCACGCCGGCGATGCCTACAACGTCATCCCCGACTTTATAGAATTCGGCGGCACACTGCGTTCCACCAGCATCCCCACGAGCGAACGCATCCAGCTCCAGATGCGCACCGCCGCCGAAGAGATCTGCGCCCGCCACGGCGCCACCGCCACGGTCAACTTCGACGAAGGCGTCCCGCCCGTGATCAACGACGGCCGACTCATCGACCATATCGAACGATCCATCGCCAGAACCGCCGGAGCACAGACCATTTTCCACATCCCCCGCCCCAGCATGGGCGCCGAGGACTTCGCCCACTACCAGCGCCAACTCCCCGGCGCCATGGTCCGCCTCGGCTCCTCAAGTAGCGCCGCCACCTCCTACCCCCTCCACGATTCCCACTTCGATATCGACGAATCCGTAATGCCCTTCGCGATCGACGTGCTCTCGCAAGTGCTCATCGACCACCTGAATAACGATCCGTTGGCCCGTTAAACGTCCATGCTGCCCATGCTTTAGGTTCTTCATTTTGCACTTTGCATTTTGCATTTTGCATTTCTTCACACTCCGTTTCCCCCGCACGATACGTCTAGGAGGATATACCCTCCCACGATATCTCCGCGGCGATGCGCTTCTGGACCGCTCTCGTTCTCCTCTTTTTGCCCGCCCTTCGGGCTCATGCTCAATCCTGGAGCGAGACGTTCGCCGATGGCGACCTCTCCAGCAACCCCGTCTGGTCTGGCGAGACGGCATACTGGCGTCTCACGCCGGCTGGACCGGACTGGGCGCTGGCTTCCGCCGGCCCCGAGGCGTCGGACACCCTGAGCATCGAAACCCGGTCCTCCGTGGCGTACGGGGCGTGGACCTTTACCGCCGGCTACACGGGCGGCCCGCTTAGCAACTTCAATCTCGCCCGCATCTACCTCACTTCCGAGGCGGAGGGTGCCCTGCATGAGGCGGTAGGATTTTATATCCAGATCGGCAGTAATGAGCGGGATCTGCGGCTCTACCACAACACTCCCGCCGGTCGGACACTTTTGGGCCAGAGCGCCGCCGATGTGCTGAACGCCGCAGAGGTCGAAGGTACATTGAGGGTACTCCGCCGCCCCGGAACGGGGTGGGAGGTGATGCTGGACGACAGCCTGCTTTTCACCGCCTCGGACATCCAAAATCCATCAAGCCGGCCGGCCCGTTTCGGCGTCTGGGTGAAACACACTCGGACCCGCGCCGGCGATTTCCGGTTCGACGACATCGTTGTCGAAGCCGGCGACGACGCGGACCCCGATACCACGTCTCCCCCGCCCCCCATCCCACCAGGCGCCCTGGTGATCAACGAAATCCACTTCGCGCCGTCTCCGGCTGAAAACGAGTTTGTGGAGATCCTCAACCGCTCCGACGCTCCGGTAGACCTCCGCTCCCTCTCGCTGGCGGATAATCGCGATGAGCCGGTGCCGGTGACAACCCATGAAATACGCCTCGCTCCGGGCGCCATGGCTGTATTCGTTCGCGACGCCGATGTATTCGAGGCCGCCTTTCCCGGGCGGGAGCCGTTGGCCGTGGCGAACTGGCCGTCCCTCAACAACGACGCCGACGACGTGCGCCTGCGCTCCGGATCGGCCCTGCTCGACGCCGTATCGTATCGCGCGGACTGGGGTGTAGCCGGCGCCTCCCTGGAACGTCGCGATCCGGCAGGACCATCCGATTACAGGGGCAACTGGGGCACATCGGTGGCCCCCGCCCGCGCTACTCCCGGCCAGCGCAACACGCTCTTCGCACCCGATACCGAGCCGCCCGAACTGCTCCTGGCCGAGCAGCAGTCAGAAACAACCGTGGTGATCTTCTGGGATGAGTCGCTGACCGAACAGAGTCTCTCGCCTGCCCGCTTTCGCATCGACGAGCGGCAGCCGGAGCGCGTCGAGCCGCTGGACCCCGCCACTTTGCGCCTGCATTTCGCCGCATCGATCGACGGCGAGCGGCTGCACGCCACCGACATCGGGGATCGGGCCGGCAATACACGCGTGGCGTTGGAGGCCCCCGTCGCCCTCGTTCCCTCGACCGGCGATCTGGCGATCAATGAACTCCTTTACGAGCCACGGGCAGATCCTTTCGATAGCCGCCCGGACCAGCCCGAGTACCTCGAACTCGTCAATCGATCGGGCCGATGGCTGAGCCTCCGCGGGCTCAGGTTGGTGGGCCGCGAGGACGAGCAGGGCGAGGCGGACACCCTCCGCCACGAAGCGCCTCTGCCTGTCGCGCCTCCGGGCGGATTCGCCGTGTGGTTCGCCGTGCAAGGCGGGGATCTCGCCGGCGCTTTTCCCGGGCTCCCGGATATCGAAGCCGTCGCCTGGTTGCCGGTCAACTCCGCCTCGCTCGGCCTCGGAAATGCCGGCGACCAGGTGCGCCTCGTCCACGCCGAGGGGGCGATCGACGCCGTCACCTATCGCCCCGAATGGCATCACCCTCTGCTCGCCGAGCGCCGCGGCATCGCGCTCGAACGGCGCTGGCCGGACGCCCCGGCCGACGAATCGGCGTCATGGTCCAGCTCCGTTTCTTCCGACGGTGGTACCCCTGGCCGCGCCAACTCCGTCTGGCAAGACCCCGACATCGGGCTCCCCGCCCCGGAGTCGCCCGGAAACAAGATGGCGATTCAGCCGGCGGTTTTTTCTCCAGACGGCGATGGGCGGGACGATGTTTGTCTCATACGTGTTCGGGTGGCCGAAGCGCCGGCCATCGTTCGCACCCGCATCTTCAACACCGACGGGCGGCTGATCCGTACACTCGCCGAGGCCCACTTCAGCGGGTTCGAGTATACGGCCACGTGGGACGGACGTGACGATGCCGGCGAGCGCGTACCCATCGGGCGATACATCGTGCTGGTCGATGCCTTCCTGGAGGCGCAAAAGACGAGTCGATCCTACAAAAAAACGGTCGTCGTAGCGGCCCTATTGTCGCCGTAGCAGGGCGGAGGCTGCGTGTTCACGGGCGATCTCATTCAAGAATCCACCTCGGCGACCGATACTGGGTGCGTACCATGCCGCCGGCAGTCAACGGTAGCGTGCCGTGTTCTTTGCAGTCCTGGTATTGGTAACAGAATGATGCCCGACGAAACCGCTCCTGACAGATCGGAAGGCCAACCCGGGGTGCGCGTCTCTGCCGACACCTCGGGGAACTGCCCCCCAGAGGGTTCGTTGGATCAACAGCTACCCCAGATGAGCGCCCGAAGGGCCGCTCGTATTGTACGCACAGACGCAACACGGTCAGGCTATCCCATGCATGAGACGGAAACGCTGGCGCGGCCCAACGCTCCTGTTTCGTTGAGCTCGCGCGCAGCTGACGAGATCAAGAAGATTATATCGACCAAAGAGATACCGGAAGGCTTTGGATTGCGAATCGGTGTTCGCGGCGGTGGGTGTTCCGGTATGAGTTATGTGCTTGGTTTCGACAAGCAGCGCGAGCACGACATGGCGTTTGAACACGACGACATTGTGGTATATATCGACAAACGACAGGGCTTGTACCTGTTCGGCACAACGGTGGATTACCACGATGGTTTGAGTGCACGCGGGTTTACGTTCAACAACCCGAACGCAACGACCACCTGCGGTTGTGGCTCCAGTTTTGCAGCCTGATAACCATCAGGAGCCTGCGCCACCAACTGGGCTACACTCGGGCGCCCGTGCATGCGGCGCCGCCGGCCTTGGGGCCACCGATTTGGCGAGGAACAGCCGTTGCAGGCTTCGGTTTACATACGTGACCTTTCTTGGCGATCACGCGAGATCCGGCCTGCGCCGTTCGTGTATCCTGCGTGCCGTGTCATCGAGGACGCCACGTTAAGCCCGATTAACTCGATCCCGTTGGGTAGCGGCCCTCGCAGCAACTCGTTCAGGATCCCTAAAAAAGTAACCGAGCGTTCGGCCGCCTGAAAGTCCGCCGCGCTCAGAATGTGTAAGGCATGGAAGGGAATTTCTCAAACCGCGTACGTGACGTGATTTCCTATAGCAGGGAAGAAGCGATTCGTCTCGGGCACGATTATATCGGCACCGAGCACCTGCTACTCGGCATCATCCGGGAGGGCGAAGGTATCGCGGTAAAGATTCTTCGGAACCTGGGGTGCGATCTATTCAAACTCAAAAAGGCCATCGAAGATACCGTCCGCAGCACAGGCGGCACGCTGACGGTGGGTAACATCCCGCTTACCAAACAGGCTGAAAAAGTATTAAAGATTACGTACCTGGAAGCCAAGCTCTATAAGAGCGACGTTATCGGTACGGAACACCTCCTGTTGAGCCTCTTGCGCGACGATGAAAACATCGCCGCCCAGATTCTGCAACAGGGCTTCTCGATAACTTACGATGCCGTACGCGCCGAGCTCGATTCGATCATCAGCGGCAAAGCATCGTCGTCTTCTGCTTCTGGAAGCAAATCGGGAGGCGCCCCGTCCTCTGGATACGGAAAAGAGCGAAGTAAAATGGAAAAGAGCAAAACACCTGTTCTCGACAACTTCGGTCGGGATTTGACCAAACTGGCCGAGGAAAGCAAGCTCGACCCCATTGTCGGACGTGAGCGCGAAATCGAACGCGTGGCCCAGGTTCTGAGCCGGCGTAAGAAAAACAATCCGGTGCTCATCGGCGAACCTGGCGTCGGCAAGACGGCCATCGCCGAAGGCCTGGCGATGCGCATCATCCAGCGCAAAGTCAGCCGGGTGCTCTACGACAAACGCATCGTGACGCTGGACCTGGCGGCCCTCGTGGCCGGCACCAAGTACCGCGGCCAGTTCGAGGAGCGCATGAAAGCCGTCATGAACGAGCTCGAGAAGAGCCCGGACGTGATCCTCTTCATCGACGAACTGCACACGATCGTGGGCGCCGGTGGCGCCTCGGGCAGCCTCGACGCCTCGAACATGTTCAAGCCGGCCCTCGCGCGCGGCGAGATCCAGTGCATCGGCGCCACCACGCTCGATGAATACCGCCAGTACATCGAGAAGGACGGCGCCCTCGACCGCCGCTTCCAGAAGATCATCGTCGACCCCTCCACCCCGGAGGAAACGGTTCATATCCTGCACAACATCAAGGATAAGTACGAGGAGCACCACAACGTGCGTTACTCGGACGAAGCCATCGAGCTGGCCGTGCAGCTGAGCGATCGCTACATCACCGACCGCTTCCTGCCCGATAAAGCCATCGATGTGATGGACGAGGCCGGCGCCCGCGTCCACCTCTCCAACATTCGCGTCCCGAAGGAGATGGTCGCCATCGAGGAGCAGATCGAGAAAATCCGCGAGGAGAAAAACCGGGTCGTCAAGAGCCAGCGCTTCGAAGAAGCCGCCCGCCTCCGCGACACCGAGAAAAAACTCCAGGAAGAACTCGAGGAAGCCAAACGCGAATGGGAGCGTAAGGCCGAAACGGAGGTACACGACGTCAGCAAAAAGAGCATCGCTGAAGTCGTGGCCATGATGACCGGGATTCCGGTCGACAAAATTTCCGAGCCCGAAAGCGCCAAGCTCCTCAACATGGAGGAGGAACTCAAGGCCCGCGTGATCGGGCAGGACGAACCGGTCACCAAGCTCTCCCGCGCCATCCGCCGTACCCGTGCCGGACTCAAGGATCCCAAACGACCCATCGGCTCGTTTATCTTCCTGGGCCCTACCGGCGTCGGCAAAACCGAGCTCGCCAAGGTGCTGACCGAGTACCTGTTCGACTCGCAGGACGCGCTCATCCGCATCGACATGAGCGAGTACATGGAGAAGTTCTCCGTGAGCCGGCTCGTCGGGGCGCCTCCGGGATACGTCGGTTACGAGGAAGGCGGCCAGCTCACCGAAAAGGTGCGCCGCAAGCCCTACTCGGTCGTCCTCCTCGACGAAATCGAGAAGGCCCATCCGGACGTGTTCAACATCCTGCTCCAGGTCCTCGACGACGGCATCCTCACCGACGGCCTCGGCCGGCGGGTAGACTTTCGGAACACGATCATCATCATGACCTCGAACATCGGGGCGCGGGATATCAAGAACCTGGGCAAGGGCATCGGCTTCTCCGCGGCAGACGCCGGCTCCGAGTACAACTATTCCGCCCTCAAGAGCACGGTCGAAGACGCCCTCAAAAAGGTCTTCAACCCCGAGTTCTTGAACCGAATCGACGATGTCATCGTCTTCCACCCGCTCGAAAAGCACCACATCCACCGGATCATCGATCTGATGGCGAACGACCTCTTCGGTCGCGCCCGGAATGTGGGTATCGAGGTGGTCCTGGAGCGCTCCGCGATGGACTTCATGGCCGACAAGGGCTACGACGCCAAGTTCGGCGCCCGTCCGCTCCGTCGCTCGCTCCAGAAGTACGTCGAAGACCCGATGGCCGAGGCTATCCTGGGCAATAACCTAGCGGCCGGCGACAAGATTTTGATCTCGTACGACGCCGAGAAGGACCCTAACGGCCTGGTCTTCGAAACCACCAAGGGACAAAAGCCCAAGGAAACGCGCACGACAAAGAAAGGCACCAAGGGGTCGAAGGACGAAAACCCCGAAGAGTCCCCTTCGAAAGCCGAGGAAAGCGCCGAGTAGGGCCCCGATACTTCGTTGCCCGAGATCGCCTGCGATCTCACATCGTCGAAACGTGCCACGATCACCAGATCCGGCGCGATCGCGCGTACGACGGGTGACGAGCGAACGGATCCCGCGGCTCTTCCCGAATCAGGAAGCGCATGACGAGGGCCAGCACCACGCCGGCCCCGAATCCGCCAATATGAGCGCCGTAGGCTATCCCGCCTGCGGCGCTTTCGTTTGCCAGCGCCCCCCAGCCGCTGATGAGTTGCATCAGGATCCACAATCCGATCGCCAGCACCGCCGGCACCGACACGACGGAGTAGAAAAACAACGCGTGGACCTTGTTGCGGGGAAAGAGGATCAAATACGCCCCCAGGACACCCGAGATGGCCCCGGAAGCCCCCAGATTGGGCACCACACTCGTGGGATCGAGCAGGATCTGCGCGCCGGTCGCGGCGATGCCGCTGACGAGGTAAAAAATTAGAAACGGGAGCGCTCCGAACCGGTGCTCCACATTGTCTCCAAAGATCCACAAATACAGCAGATTGCCGCCGATGTGCCCCAGGCCCCCGTGCATGAACATGGCGCTCAGGAGAGTGAAAAAGATCGGAACCGGCCCCGGCGCCTGCGGGATCACCGCCGATTCCGCACCGGCCCGTATCGTCTGAGGCTCGGTCAGGTCCGTCCCGGTGATAATCTCATACGGGATCACGCTGTAGCCATAGGTAAAGGCTTCGTTTGTCCCGCACCCCTGCAAAAAGACAAATACAGCGACGTTGGCCGCGATGAGAATAAGGCTGACCCAGGCCGGCCTGCGGATGGCCCCGTTGTCGTCTCCGATTGGGAATAACATACGTTCCTTTCGTTTTCCCGCCCCCTTCACACAGAAGCCTTGCGACTCGTCGCCGTTCGTGCGTTCCTTTCGGCGCACGCAACCAGTAGAGGGACGGCCCGGGCTCAGTGTACGGACATGATCCATAAAATTGCAATTTTGGGGCTTGGGCTCATCGGCGGCTCGCTGGGCCTCGCTCTGCGAAAACACCGGAACGATCTCCACCTGACCGGCTACGATGCGCCCGCCGTGTGCGAGGAAGCCCTGCGCCGGCAGGTCGTGGACGCCGTTGCGAGTACCCCGGAGGCCGCCGTTTCCGAAGCCGACCTGATTGTCCTCGCCACCCCCCTGACGCCCATGCTCGGGCTGTTCGACGCGATTGCGCCGGCCCTGCGCCCCGGCGCCCTGGTCACGGATGTCGGCTCGGTCAAACGGCCGATCATGGCGCACGCCCTCCATGCATTAAGTCCCAAGAATCGCTTCATCGGCGGGCACCCGATGGCGGGGTCCGAGAAAAATGGCGTCGCCCACGCCGATGCGTTCCTGTTCGAAAACGCCACCTATGTCCTCTGCCCCCCCGAGGGTGTTGACGAAGCGGACCTGCAGCGCGAACATCCGGACTTCCTCGCCATCCTCGGCGCCACCGGCGCCCGGATCCTGGTCATGGAGGCCGACCGCCATGACCGCATCGCCGCCGCCGTCAGCCATCTGCCCCAGCTTCTATCCGTAACGCTGATGAACTTCGTCGGCGACCTACACGACGATGATGGGGGCTTCCTGAGGCTGGCTGCCGGCGGATTCCGCGACATGACGCGGATCGCCTCGTCGTCGTTCGATATGTGGCGGGACATTCTCGTCGCCAATGAAGGCCCCATCCTCGATGTGCTGGGTGGATTTGCCACCGCCCTGCAAAAAACGCGCAACCGCGTGTTCAGCGAGGATATGAATGCCATGCGCCAGGCCTTCACCGATTCCCGCGCCCGCCGGGATATGATTCCAAAGACGAGCAAAGGCTTCTTGCATCCTCTGGCCGACGTTTACGTCTATGCCGAGGACAAGCCGGGCTTTTTATTCCAATTGACCCGGGTTTTACACGAAGCTCAGGTCAACATCAAGGACCTCGAGCTCCTCAAAATCCGCGAAGGTATCGAGGGCGTGTTTCGCATCGGATTTGCCGATCAGGCGACCGCCGAGATCGCCATCGCCGCCCTCTCCGGCGCCGGGTATACGTCGTTCCAGATGTAAATGAATTGCCGGCTATATATCCTTAGGGATCAACGAGTTAATCATTCAGGGCATTGATTATCGCGGTGCAGCTATGTATCATGCATGTTTGCGTGCTCCCCGCGTGCCGAAACGTTTGTCCGGGCATAGCCGCCCCATGTAATGCAAACAGAACAACTTCGTACCACTCCGCTCCATGGCGAGCACGTAGCGCTCGGCGCCCGCATGATGCCGTTCGGTGGCTTCGATATGCCCGTGCAATACAGCGGCATTATCGACGAGCATATGGCGGTTCGGCGGGCCGCGGGCCTGTTTGACGTGAGCCACATGGGTGAGGTGATGGTTACCGGGGCGCAGGCGACGGCGTTTGTTCAACACCTCGTCACCAACGACGCGAGCAAGCTTTACGATGGCCGCGCCATGTACGCCGCCATGTGCCAGCCCGATGGCGGTATCGTGGACGATCTGATCGTGTACCGTTTCAGCGAAACGCGCTACATGCTGGTCATCAACGCCTCGAATGTCGAAACCGATTTCGCGTGGATGGCCGATCACAACCCGATGGGTGCGGCGCTGGAAAACGTATCGGACCGGATGGCGCTGCTGGCGATCCAGGGGCCGGCCGCCACGGGAATCGTCCGCCGAGTCATGACGGGCGCCCTGCCCGAGATCGCATATTACCACGCCGCCGAAGTTGCGCCGGCAGACTTTCTGGGCATGAAGGACATCATCCTCTCCCACACCGGCTACACCGGCGAGCCCGGCCTGGAAATCTACTGCCGCAACGAGGACGCCGTTGCCCTCTGGCGCGCCCTGCTTCAGGAGGGCCAGGCCGACGGCCTGAAACCCGCCGGCCTCGGCGCCCGGGATACCCTGCGGCTCGAATCCGGCTTTTGTCTTTACGGGAATGATATCGACGCCACGACCACGCCGCTGGAAGCCGGCCTGGGCTGGATCACCAAGCTGGACAAGCCCGATTTCGTCGGCGCGGAGGCGCTGCGGCGTCAGAAGGCCGCCGGCGTTCCCCGCCGGCTGATTGGCTTTGTGATGGAGGAACGGAGCGTACCGCGGCACGGTTACCCTGTGTTGAACGACCAGGGCGTCGAGATCGGGATTGTCACCAGCGGTACACAATCGCCCGTACTGGGCACCGGCGTGGGTCTGGGTTATGTCGTCAACGACCCGGCGTACACGGCGCCCGGGGCCGTCCTGGCTGTACTGGTGCGTGACAAACCGCGCCGCGCCGTCGTAAAGAAACCCCCGTTCCATAAACACTGATCTGGTTCGGTATGGCCGCAGGAAGTAAGGCAAAACGTGCATCGTCACGCGGCGCGTCGGCTCCCATCATAGCCTACGAGCGCAAGCAGGAAGTACTCGGTCTCATCATGATGGCGATCGCGTTTCTGGTATTCCTCGCGCTCGCCTCATACAACGAGGCCGACAACGGCCTGGTGGCCGGCGGCCGGCTCTCCGATGCCATCGCCACCCACAACCGGGCGACGAACTCGCTCGGCCTGGTCGGCGCCGCGTTGGCGTATGCGCTCATCCCGAACTTCCTGGGCTACCCGGTCATGGTGTGGACCCTGCTGCTTTTTTCGTGGGGATACCTCTTCTTCCGCGCCCGGCCGTCGCTCTACCTGCCCATGTACACCACCCTCGGCATGCTCGGGACGTTTGAGATGGCGACTTTTTTTGGGTGGCTGGGCGTGCGGACGGGCATTAACACCGTCCACTTCAGCGGTGCGGTGGGCATTGGCATTGCCGACTGGCTCATCCGGGTATTTGGCGCCACAGGCAGTTTCTTCTTGATGACCGTCCTGACCATGATCACCGCGATGCTTATCGTCGACCGCGATCTGCAGCGTTCGATGGACCGTCTGGAAGAAGGCATCGTCTTTATGTTTAATGCCATCAAAGGGGGCTTCATGGCCATCAAGCGGGAGGTCGTGGATAACCGGCCCGCGCGCATCGATCGGCTCAAACGAGAGCGCCTGACCATGCTCGAAGAAGACGCGATTCTCGCGGAGGCCGACGTGCCCCCGCGGCGCGCCGTCGCGGAGATGGGCAACGTAGCCGGCGTACACACCTACCGCGCGCCGGTGGAAGAGCCCGAACCGGATATGGATGATGACGAGGATGGGCTCCTGACGCTGCCACAGACGCCCCCCCCGGCTTCCCATGGCTCGACGCGTCCGTCCGACGCGGGCGCACCCAGGCTGAACGACCTGTTTTCGTTCCAGGGGAGCGACATTCCGCCGCCCCCGCCGCCCAGCGTGGCCGATTTCCAGCGGGCGTTTGATACGGCGCCTGCCCGCAGCGCGGCGGACGACCTGTCGCTCACCGTCCAGCAGCCCATCCACGAGGAAAAGGCCGACCAGATCAAGGCCGCGCTCCAGGCCCAGTCCGAACAGTTCCAGTACCGCTTCCGCTTCCCCTCCGTGGAATTGCTGGATAAGTCGGACGACTCGATCGCTATCGACCGCGCCGAGCTGGAGGAGAACAAGCAGATCCTGCTCGACAAGCTGGCGACGTATAATATCCAGATCACCGACATCAAGGCGATCGTCGGGCCCACGATCACGATGTACGAGTTGACGCCGGCGCCCGGAGTCAAGATCAGTAAGATCACGGCGCTCGAAAACGACCTTGCGATGGCCATGGCCGCGCGTGGCATCCGGATGATCGCCCCGATCCCGGGGAAATCCGCCATCGGCGTCGAAATTCCTAACCGACACCGCGAACTCGTCCGCCTCCGCGACCTCATCGCCACCAAGCGCTTTAGCGAGGCGAAGATGCGCCTCCCCTTCCCGATCGGCAAAACGATCGAAGGCCAGGTGTACATCCAGGACATTGCTTCGATGCCGCACCTGCTGATCGCCGGCGCCACGGGCGCGGGCAAGTCGGTCTGCCTCAACACGCTCATCACAGGGCTCCTGTACGCCTGCCATCCGAACGATCTCAAGTTCGTGATGATCGATCCCAAAAAGATTGAATTGCAGCAATACGGGCGGATCGTGGACCACTACATCGCGATGCCGGCCAATTACGAGATGCCGATCATCACGGATGTGAGTCAGGCGCTCGGCGTCCTCCGGAGCTGCGAGCGGGAGATGGAACACCGCTATAACCTGCTCCAAAAGGCGATGGTGCGGGGGTTGTACGAGTACAATGAGAAATTCCGCGCCGGCGAGCTGGACGCCAACGTCGCCCATCGGCACCTGCCGTACATCGTGGTCGTGGTCGACGAGTTGGCTGACCTGATGCTCACGGCCGGCAAGGAAATCGAAGGACCGATCGCTCGCCTCGCCCAGATGTCCCGCGCCGTCGGCATCCACCTGGTGCTGGCTACTCAGCGTCCATCGGTCGACGTCATCACGGGTCTCATCAAAGCCAACTTCCCTGCACGTATCGCCTTCCAGGTCGCCTCCAAGATCGACTCCCGCACCATCCTGGACGCCAACGGCGCCGAAGGGCTCGTAGGCAACGGGGACCTGCTCTTTATGAAGGGCAGTCAGATGATCCGCCTCCAGGGACCGTACGTTTCGGTTGAAGAGGTCGATTACATCACCGAGTTCATCGCGACGCAGCAAGGGCCCGGCCCGTATCAGTTGCCCTCCATCGAGGACTCGCCAGAACTCGAGGTCGTGGGTGGAAACGGAGGCGGGTCGGCGGAAGACTTCGACGACCTGTTCCGTGAGGCGGCCCGTATCATCGTGCAGAGCCAGCAAGGTTCGGTGTCGCTGCTGCAGCGCAAGCTGTCGATCGGCTATACCCGTTCCGCGCGCATCGTAGACCAGCTTGAGCGCGCCGGCATCGTGGGTCCGTTCGAGGGCTCAAAAGCCCGCCAGGTCCTGGTGACCGATGAGGCCGATCTCGAGGAAATCCTGGCGAACCGGTCCTGACGCTCCGAAACTAACGCTCTGCATGTCGACTTCGCGTTTCCCACGCATCGGTATCCTCGGTGGGGGCCAGCTGGGCCGAATGCTCGCCCTCGCCGGCATCCGGATGGGGCTTCACATCCGATTTCTCTCCCCCGAGCCTTCCTCGTCGATGGACGGATTGGGGGAAGCGATCGTTGGCGACTGGCTCGACCCCGCGGTGCTGCGCAAATTCGCGGCCGGCTGTGATGTCATCACCGTGGAAAGCGAATGGGCGCCTCTGGAGCGATTAATCGATCTCGCGCCCCCCAAGACGCTGTGGCCTTCTCCCGAAACGCTCCACCTCGTGCGCGACAAAGGCCTCCAGAAACGCACCTTGACCGCCGCCGGCCTACCGACGCCGGCGTTTGCCTGTTGCGCCACCGTCGACGACGCCCTCGCCGCGGCCCGGTCGTTCGGCTTCCCCATGCTCCTAAAACGGTACCGTGGGTCGTACGACGGCTACGGCAACGCCACCATTCGCTCGGAGGATGACCTGCGCGCGGCCTGGCCCAGGCTGGCGGAATGGGATGGGCTGCTGGTGGAGGCCTGGGCGCCGTTTGTGCGCGAACTCTCCGTGCTGGTCGCCCGCCGACCCGACGGACAGCGTGTCGTCTATCCCGTCGCCTATACCGAGCAGCACGATCACCGATGCCATGCCGTAGTCGTTCCGGCGCCGATCGATTCCCGGGTTGCGACCGAAGCCCAGCGTATCGCCGTGGACGCGGTAGAAGCGTTTGGTGGGGTGGGACTCACGGCGGTGGAACTCTTCGAACTTGAAGACGGCGCTATCCTCATCAACGAGATGGCCCCCCGCCCGCATAATACAGGGCATTACTCGATTGACGCGAGCCAGACGTCGCAATTCGAAAACCACCTGCGCGCCATACTGGACTGGCCCCTCGGGGATCCGTCGCTTCGCGCGCCGGTGGCCGTCATGGTCAACATCCTCGGCCATCGAAGCGGCTCCGCTTCAACCGACGGGCTGAAGGAGGCGCTCTGTGTCGAAGGCGCGGCCATACACCTGTACGGCAAAGAAGATGTGAAGCCCCGGCGCAAGATGGGTCACGTGACGACTACAGGCACGTTGGCCGTCGAGACGCGCGCGCGCGCCGAGCGTGCGGCGGCCCTCATCACGCTGTAACGTACTGTCCAGTAAACACACCTCCTTATGAACCTCCCCTCCTCCCCGATCGTCAGCATCGCCATGGGCAGCGAATCGGATCTCCCGGTTATGGAAGCCGCCGCCGAAACGCTCGCCAGCTTTGGCGTCCTGTTCGAAATGCGTGTATTGTCTGCGCATCGCACGCCGGCGGTCATGACCGAATATGCACGGACGGCGCACGAGCGAGGTCTCAAGGTGATCATCGCCGGCGCCGGCGGAGCCGCACATCTGCCTGGCATGCTTGCCGCCTCGACGCCGCTCCCGGTGATCGGGGTGCCCGTACCGACCCGCCACCTCCAGGGCCTCGATAGCCTGCTTTCGATCGTCCAGATGCCCGGAGGCGTCCCGGTGGCGACCGTAGCCATCGGCGGCGCTCGAAATGCCGGGTTACTCGCCGTCCAGATCCTCGCCACGTCCGACCGTGCGCTGCTGGAGAAATACATCACCCACAAGCGTCACCTCATCGAACTCGTCGAGCAGATGGATGCGTCGACCCGAATACGCGGCGCCGAACTTCAAGCGCCAAAGGGCTGAACGCGTTCCGCTGCTCTTCGGTGGCCGCCGCGATCAGGGCAACCATCACTTTAAAGGCGTCTCCCAACTGACCCCATTCGTCCTTTCGCTTGCGCTGGAACGGCGCCCTGGTGTCGCCACCGGCCATCTTCCGGGCCGCGTCGCGCAAGGCATTGATGGTGCGCGTAATCGATCCAGCGCACATCCTGGATCTCGAGTGGCTTATAGGCAATGAATACCCTTTCCCCCCGGTACCCCTCGATGGTCAGCGTATGGCTATCGCCGGCGAGGGCGCTTCGCACGCTTTCCGTCTGGATCTCCTGAAACAGAATGGACGTCTCGGAGGCCATGATATTAGCGATCGCTCCGGCATCGTGCCCCTGCGACCGCAGATCCTCGTAGTAGGCTTCGGTGTCATCCACCAAGCCGCGCGCTACGCTCCCCGCATCCGCAGATCGTCGCCAACGAGGTACGTCTCGCCCGTTTGTCCGAGACCATCGGCTACCCAGCTATTCCGCCCCGTCATGACGGGATGGATGCGGTCGATGGGCATAAGGAGACTTAGATACGGGAGTAGCGCTTTACTCGACGAGTCCAAAGTGCGTTCGCACGGCCTCGTAATCACTCAGGTCCACGTTGGCGGCGCGAACAAAACCAAGGTCGGCGAGGATGACGACTTTGATGACCCGGTCGGGCTGGGCTTCAAGCGGAGCGGCGGGGGTAGACGCTTCGTAAAAGACCTCGACGATGCCGTCGTCATAACCATAGCCGAGCGTGATGGTGTAGTCCACCGCGGGAAGGTCCGGCGATTCTTCAGCGAACGTAAACGGCATCGCCGTCCAGGTGCCCTGCTCTCGGAAATACGCGAGGACGGCGCCATGCTCTACGACGGCCGGCGTGACGCTCTGCACCGCATACTGAGCGGAGGCAACATCGCCATTGATCGAGGCGTCGTCCATGGAGAAAACGAATTCGGCGGTTCGGATGCCGGTGCCTTCATCATCGTCGGAATCGACAAAACATCCGGCGGTCAGGCTGCTCAGCACAAAGAGGGCGGTCGCATACAGGCGCATTTTCATAACAATCCTCGCGTCATTGGGTCGGTGATCGTTCTATGGTTGCCGGGGGCAGGCCGTGTGATTCGATTCTATTCGGCGCTTTTGCAAAGCCCACGCCGGGGGCGGGTACAACCACGGCTACCGATTCGGCACGGTGGGGTTGCCCCCCGAAAAACACATTCCTGGAGCGATTTAAAGGTTTTGATGCGCTTCCTGCGTCGATGGGCGTCGCGCATCGACTCGTCCCGAGAAGCGAAACGATGTAGTCCTTTGTGGACACCTTGTCTGCGAACTTCGGTCAGTGGAAAGCCGCAATGGGGAACGCTGTAGGCAAAAGCCCGTACACAAAATTGCGCGATTTCACCGTTGAACAGAACGCTTCGCGCGTCCTATACTGCCTATGATCCGCGACAGAGACCGCGATAGCCCTTCTGCCACGCTTTCCCCGGCATTGTCTCCGTCGCATCCGCAGCGCCGTATCGCTGCTTTATTCTCGTCCTGTGCGAGAAGCTCGGCCCGGCCGGCCGGTTCATCGAAAACGCTCGATGCGTCGGCGGACCGATAGATTCTCTTCGGTGCTCCTATCGTGATAACATCATCATAAATTCAACGATTAAACGTAATAATACGGCTAATAATCCGACACACGGTAAGATTATTCCGTATTTTAAGAGACTGCGCAAACAACTGAATTTGAGCCTCCGAAGAGGGTTTAGCCGCGCTAAATCCTACCTCATAGATTGATTCGAGACGTCAATGCTGGATACACCCCAGACGATCAAACATCGTTACGCACCGAGCCTTACTTCAGACCGGTACCACACACTCTTACAGATGAGTGATGAGGATCTTATGGAGCAGTTCCAGATGGGAACGGTCGAGGCCTTTAACATTCTTGTCGATAAGTACTCCGAGCGGCTCACCCACTACCTGTACGGGTTCCTTGGGGATTCGAAGCGGTGTGAAGACCTGCTGCAGGAGACCTTTCTGCGGGTTTACCGAAATCGGCACTCGTACCAGCGCATCGCCAAGTTTTCGACCTGGCTCTACACGATCGCCGGCAACCTGGCGCGCTCCGAATACCGGAAGCGCAAGCGTCGCCGGATGTACTCGCTGCAGTCGGTGAATCGGGATAATGAGGAGTATGAACTCCAGTTGCCGGACGACTCTTTCCGGCCGGACAATCACGCGGAGAGCACGATCCAGGACAAATACATCCAGGATGCGCTCAACGAGATCCCGGAGTCGTTCCGGGAAGTGGTCGTCCTGCGGGACGTCCAGCAGCTCGCCTACGAGGAGATTGCTGAAATCACCGGGCTGCCGATGGGCACCGTCAAGAGCCGCATCAACCGGGGCCGTTCGAAGCTCCAGGTGTTGCTGAAAGACGTGTACACGACGGAAGAAGTGTAGTTCTACGATGTTGCTTGCCCTGTAGCCCCGGCCTGTCATGCAGTGCCGGGGCTTTTTTTATCCTACCCCCCTTCCCGCCATGCCTGCATCCTACGCACCTCGCCAGATCGTGCTCGACGCCGGCGAGCAGTCCCTCCTCATCACCTGGGCCGACGGCCACGTCAGCGCCTATCCGCTCGACGCCCTCCGCCGCGCCTGTCCGTGTGCCTCATGTGTGGGCAGCCATGAGCAAATGGGGCAAATTCCCGAACGGGAGCTCTTTCTCCTTCCCTCGCTCATGCGCTGGGAACAGGTCCGCCTCGAGCCTGTCGGCGGGTACGGGCTACGCTTCGTGTGGGACGATGGACACGATGCCGGCATCCACACCTGGGAGCGCCTCCGGATCCTCTGCCCCTGCGCGGCCTGCGCGCCTACGTACGGTGTAAAAGGGTAAGCCCGTCCGTCAGAACGCGATGAGCCGGGCCGTGACGATGGAATCGAGTCCCGGGAACGTGCGATCCAGATAGGCACGACCGGATGTAGTGATCGAGTCTTGCCGCATGGCCGGCGCATTGGCGTATTGCCCGTTGAAAAGCGCCACGGCTTCATCCATCCCCCGGACAATCCTACCGAAGGGCGGATACCCCCGCACGCCGCCGTACTCGAGGGCGTCGAGCCGGCTGTTGTCGACCAGGTTGATGTAGACCTGGGTAGTGCGCGACTTCGGGCCGCCGCGCGCAAAGGCCATGGTACCGCGGGCGTTCGACTGCATGACCGGCTCGTCCTCCAGCACCAGCGGTTTCCAGGCCCGGTTCGTCGCCTCATCGTTGTGGATCCCGAACTGCGCGACGTAGCCCGGAACGACACGGTAGACGGACACCTCGTCGTAATACTTGAGGCGGACCAAGTGATAAAATCGATCTGCCGCCAACGGGGCCCAGGACCGATAGACGACCAGATCGAAGGCCCCTTTGCTCGTCTCGAACGCCACCTTGAAGCTATCCGGCGCGGCCTCGGTCAGGCGATCGTCCGGCAGTGCCTGGGCGGCAGCCTGGCCCGCCGGCAGCGCCAGACACGCCAGCACCGCGACGACAGCGGCCTTACGGGTGAGCAGGGATGTTACTATGAAGACGACGACATTGACGAGCAGCCCCCACGCGCCGATGTCGATGATCGTGCGGAGCCGGCTCAGCGTCTCTCCCCCGCCACCCAGAATGGACGGCCACAGGGGACTCAGCAGAAACACCACGGCCAACCCGCACGCGATGCCAGCCACGGCACCCTGGCGCGTCCCGCGCTTGACGAATAACATGTCGAACGCCATGGGTAGGAGCTGACTCGAAAACGCAATCGCCAGGAGACCGAGTTGTGCGATCATCCCCACCAGATTTATCGTCTCGCTGGTGCGGCTCACAATCACGATCGTGAGCGCAAGAGCAGTGGCCAGGAAGATGATGCCCCGCCCCACCCACGTGCGTTGCGTCTCCGAGGCCGCCGGGTTGATATACCGGTCATAAATGTCTCGGGTGAGGATGGCGCTCAGCGCGTGCAGATTGCTGTCCGCCGTGCTCATCGCAGCGGCCATGATGGCCACCATGATGACGGCAGCGAGGATGCTGCCAAATACCCCCAGCAGCTGCGGGAGGTGGTTCTTGATGATGACCACCAGAATTTGATCGAACTGTCCCGGGGCCGTCCCTACCTCAGGGTGGGGCAGCACCACGGCGCCGCCCGTTTCGATGGGATACAGGACCTGCCCCCCGAGCCCGACGAGCATGATGCCAAAAAGGTAACAGACGGTGAGCACCACGGTGAAGATGACGGCGCTACGCCGGAGCGTGGCGGTCGACTTGGCCGAATAATACCGCATCCACTGCGCCGGCTGCACCATCGACCCCATCGACGCAAAGAAGCATACGGTAAACAGCATCTCGGGCGACCAGTAGCCCGTGGTGCCGGGGACGGACAGCGACGTCTTCGGGAGTTCGGCCACGCGCGCGAAGAAGCCGGATACGCCGCCGAGCAGGTACATCGTCGCGACGCCGGCGACGAGCATCCCGAAGATGAGCAAACCTCCCTGAATGACATCCGTCCACGCCACGCTGCGCATGCCGCCGATCATGATATACAGCATGGTGATGGCGGAAAGCAGGACAGCACCGATGATAAAGCTGTTCTCCCCTGGAAAGAGCTGGGCGGCCAGAATTCCGCCGGCCTGGATCTGCATGACGACGTAGGGTACGGCATACAAGAAGCCTGTGATGGCGACGAGCAGGCGCAGCGCTACAGGGCTCTTGTAGTAGTCGCATAACATGTCGGCCGGCGTCACGTACCCGTTCGCCTTGCCCGCACGATGAATCTTGCTTCCCAGCACATAAATCATCGCGCCGCTGAGTGGGACGTTGAGCGCAAATAGGGCGAATACCACCCCGTCTCGATAGACCATGCCGGGCGCCCCGAGCAGCGCGAACGAGCTAAAAAACGTCGCCATGATCGTCAGCGACGAGACCACCCAGCCCTGCCCGCGGCCGGCGAGATAATAATCCTCCTCCCCCACCTTACTCTTCCGGTAGCCGACGTACCCAATCACCAGCAGCACCAGCAAATACGCCGCGAGTACGATGTACGCCATCCCGCCGAGATCGGAGATGATCTGATTCTCCATCGCGTTCAGCCCTCTGTTTCAGACTTGACGTCGAGGCTATCCTCAACGCGCCAGATTTTCAGGTAGGCCACCAGAACGATGGCAACCTGAACTGCAAACCAGCATACGCCCCAGACATACACGATCGGCATGCCGGCGACGACATAGACGGCATCGGGATCGCTGATGTCCGGGTTCACCAATCGGAGCCCGGGCCCCGGGCCCATGAGCATAGCGATGACCATGGCCACGGTGAGGACGAGTCCGAGCCGGCGTGTGGATTCGTTGTTGTGCGTCATAGGTTATGGCGTCAGGAGCGAAGCGCTGTTCCAGGCTTCGAGGGGCGTGTAGGGCTCGAGGTTAAAGGCGGGTTTGTACCCGAATGGCGCGGACATCACACTTTCGGTATAGACCCGCCCCTCCTGAATGCGGAGGGTCGGGAAGCCGTCTTCGTGGCGTGCGTACAGGGTAGAATGGTGGGCGAGGACATCGGCCCAGACCTCCGGCGGGTACATGCTGAGGCCGGTGAAGTAGTGGTGCCCGTTCCGCTCGGCGTGTTTGATTCCCAGGGTGCAGGAAACAGCCATATCCTGCAACAGGGCGATCGGCCCGACGCTGGCGAGGTCCTCGCCGGTGAGCAAATAGGTGCGCCCGGGGTCGTTCTTTCGGAGCCGGGCGAGCAGGCAGGCGTTGGCGATGCCTTTAACAATCCCTTTGCAGTTCTTGTGGCTGGTGCCGGCGTAGCCGGCGTCAAGCGCACGGCTGAGGCTGGTGAGTTCGCTGTCGGACTCGTCCATCACGATAGGGAGCGACTCCAGCCCCGAGGGCAAGGCCATCGAGAGGTTCTGGAAAGCGAAGTCCCGGTGGAGCGGCTGTTCGAGGTAGATTACATGGTCAAACAGCGCCTGGACGTGCATGTCCTGCAGGAGCGTAGAGAAATAATCGCGCATATCCAGGGGTGTCGCGAAGCGTTCGTTGGCGTCGAGCGATACCTGGAAGGTGCCGTCGACGGTGCGGCTGAGCACATCCCAGATGGCGCCGAGGCGGGCGATGTCGAGCTTGACATCGCCGGCGAGTTTGACCTTGAAGTACCGGAGCCCGTACGCCTCGATGGCCGCCTCGAGGGATTGCGGCAGGCCGTCGGTGATGCAGTTTTCGGGTTTGATTTCCCGCTCGCGGATGGGGTCGTCCAGCCCGACGGTGTGGCGGATGAACTGGTGGGGGATGGCCTCGAATGGAAGCAGATCGGCCGGCTGGAGGCCCGATAGCCAGGTGTGGATGCTGCCGAGGTCGATGTCGAACGCATTATCGTAGACGGCGCGGGCGAAGGGGAGATCGAGCAGTCGGCAAAAGGCGTCGATGACGCCGCGCTCGACCATGCTGATCCCGAACGACCGCAGCAGCGGCGGCGCGTCGGATGCCGCCTGCATCCCCATATAAAGCCGCATCCAGAGCGCGAATACGGATGGAAAGTGCTGCCCTTCGATGAGCCGGCTCGCAAGACGGATGGCCTCGATCATGCGCTTGATTTCAGCCTCGTAGGTGAGCCCCGGCGTTTTCTCGAACCATCCCGGCGGGAGCCCTTCGGAGGTGACGCCGATCTGGCGGTAGCCGTCGACTTCAAGATCGACCTGCAAGAACAGGTGGGGCACCGCCGTCAGCGCCGTAGGCCCGTAGCGAAAGGGCATGCGGGTATGCATGTTAAGGACATAGCCTCGGATATCGCGAACGGAAAGTTGCACGGAGCGGCGTACGGGGAGATGAAAAAAGCGGGCTGTCAAAGATCAGCCCGCCGGGGGAGATAGTCAACCGAGGTTGTAGGTTGGCAGGTTGGTGCGCCCTTATCTTTCAGGGAATGAAGTGGAGCATACCGTTTACCTGACGTCCGGATGAGACCACGCGATAGAGGTAGGCGCCTGATGATAGGGGTGCGAGGTTTAGCGCGACCGAGTGCGTGCCGGCATCAAAAAATCCATCGATGGGGGTAGCGACATGCCGGCCGAGCAGGTCGTACAGGATGACGCGAACCGGGCCGGCCATTTCCACGCCAAGGCGCAGTGTCGTTTCGCGTGAGGCCGGATTTGGATAGAAGCTGGCCTCCAGACCCTTATGATTCGACCCGGGGTCGAGCGCAATGCTGGTCCCCGTTGACGGACTCCAGCGGGCCAGGAAATTGGATGACCGACCGCCGGCCTGCGTAAAGTGGCCGCCGACAAACAGGTCCTGGCCCTGGCTATAGACGACCCGGGAAAAACGATTCACGCCTCCATCGAGTTCTTCGATACCGCCGGAAACCCAACGACCCACATAGTTTTTGATAAGTCCACCGACGTAGACCTCTCCGTGTTCGCTCACATCGACGCTGGTCAGCGCGTTCATTCCTGGCGAACCCAACCCTTCCCACCGCATACCATCCCAGCGCGCCAGATTGGAGCCTGGTAAATCCCCACCCAATCTGAAGTTACCCGCGGCATACAGTGTATCGCCATACATATCCAGATCCAGCACCTGGTCAAAGGGCTCGAACAGCCCCTCGCCCAGCGGGTGCCACTGCGTTCCGTCCCAGCGCCACACGTAGGAGGCGTCCGGGAGGCTGGACTGGAACGAACCGCCGGCGTACACGGCCTGGTCGGGGCCAATCGCCAGGGCATATCCAAAAGAGGGCAGACCGTTGCCGAGAGGGATCCAGCGGGTATCCTCCCATCGGGCGACGTACCTGAGTGAATCGGAGCCGGATGCTGTGAATCGACCGGTCGCGTAGATGGTCCCGACCGAGTCGACCGCCACATCCAACACGGCGTCGTTAAACCCGTCGCCAAGCGGCTCCCATCGCCCGCCGTTCCATCGAGCAATCCGCCGGGCCGGCTGGCCGTCTGCTTCCGTGAAGGCTCCCCCGGCCACAAGCGTGCCTTCGGCAGCCAGCGTGAGCGCCAGTACCTCGCCATTCACACCGGTACCGATGCTGCTCCACGCGTCCCCATCCCACGAGGCGATGTGCCTGGCAGGCATATCCCCTGCCGTGGAAAACGAACCGCCGGCGTACAACGTTTTTCCATCGCCGGTCAGCGCATGCACGGTTCCATTGAGTCCGTCGTTTGTATGGATCGCCCCGACACTTTCCCAGGCCTCACCGGTCCAGCGTGCCAGATTGACGGCCGGCAAATCGCCGGCTTCGGTGAATTCTCCACCGACATAAAGAAATCCATCCGGCCCGATCTCCATCACATTGATCATTCCGTTGACCCCCGAGCCGAGCGGTTCCCAGATCGCGCCGTTCCATCGGGCGATATTCTGGGCTGGGGTGCCATCCGCGCTTGAAAACGTGCCGGCGATGTAGACATAGGCCTTATCCGCCGCGATGACGCTCACTCGGTCGTAAGGTTTGCCAGTGCCGCTCCCCAGGTCCTCCCATCCGGCCCCATCCCAACGAGCCACGCGGGAAACGCCATCGGCCCCGGTCGTATCGGAATATCCGCCGGCGTACAGTGCACCATCCGGCCCGATCGTTACCGCGAACACCTGGCTGAATTCACCTCCAATTCCGTCCCAGCCGCCACCATCCCACCACGCGATACCCGGTGTAGATCGGTCCCCTATTTCGTTAAATTGCCCACCTAAATAGATGAACGATCCCTCGATGTGGACATCAAATACCGAGTTCAAGCGATCGTCGAGCTCGAACTGCCCGCTGATATGTTCGCCGACGCTGTCCCACCGCGCTCCATTCCAGCGCGCAATGCCGGTCGTATGCAGGGTAGTATCGACGAAGTCGAAATTCCCGACCACGAACAGGTTGCCGGCCGAATCCGCATCCATATCGTAGATAAAGGGTCTTCCGCAGCACCCGTGCCCGAATTGCCCAAGCACGAAGAGGCTATCAGGCGTCCACCTGGCCACCTGGTAACTGCTTGCGTGTGCGGTCAGATTCTCACCGGCAATGTAGAGCGTATCGCGGACCATGCGCATGGCCGAAACATCCATGACGGGATCTCCGAGCGGCTCCCACCGAATCCCATCCCACCGGGCGAGGCCGTAGGCGGGCATGCCGGCGACATGGTCATAAAACCCGCCGACATAGACGCGCCCTTCCCCGTCGAACGCGATAGCCTCGACACTTCCATCAAACAGAAGATCGCCACCAAAAGCATCGCTCCAGCCCGGCTGGCCCTGTGCGGAGGCGGCGAGCGTCAGAAAAAAGGCGGCGATAGCTAGATGTTTCATACGGGCGCCCGATCATCTCACCACATAAAATAACGCCCGTTTGCCAGATACGTCCTTTCCATTTTGCGCGATCAGGCCGAACGTATACACGCCGGCCTCGTCGCTACCCCGCAAATTTGCAGATAAATCAAGGACGGTATCGATCGTCACGTGATGTACTATACCCCGCAGTGAGGTGGTTAGATCTAGCGCTTTTGTGTCGTTGTAGGACGGATTGCTGTGCGACATTTCAAACCGATAAGCGATGATCCCGCGCCTCGTATCCGTCAACTCCGCACGGACACGAATACCCTCGCCGATGCGAATCGTGTCGGGAATGGCGTTAAAGATCGGAGCGTGAAGCTGCACATCGATGCTCGGTTCAGTGTCGAATACCGAGCAGCCGGCCAGGAAGCCGATGAGCAGAATGGTCGTGACAGCGCGTACCATAGATCCCGAGGTATTGAGTGGTAGTTGACGCCAAATGTAACCCAAAACTACCGTCGGCCACAACAGTGCATGAGGGTAAATGCATGGGCCTCATGGAACTGTCCGGAGACGGATTATGGGGATCCCGCAGAGGCGCGGAGGCGCGGATATTTCTTGCGTTCTCCCTCTCTGCGTCCCAGCGCCTCTACGGGAGTAGTATCCATTCTCGAATTGTACCGCTGAGACGCAGGGACGCGGGGGGAGGTCAGGCGGCCTGCTCCAGGTGGTCTTGCAGCCACAACCGGCTGGCTTCCCAGCGCCGGCGAGTGGTGTTATAGGTAGTGTTCAGGGCGTCGGCGGCTTCGTCGAGGATGAGGACGGCGAGAGGATCATCGTGATCACCGAAGGCACCCTCGTGGCCAACATCGATGAGGTACAGGCACGGCTGTTGTAGCGGTATCGTATGGATGGGGGAGAATATTTTGAGGGACCTCTGCGGAAGCCGGCAAAGGCGTCGATTTCTATTCCATATGCCCGTTTCCGACGGGTGTATCGAACCGGCGCCGCGGAGGCGGAGGCCGGCCCAGATCCCTTCCAACACCATCCGGGGCTTACGCCATGCGGTATCCTTTCAAAAAAGCATTCCTTTTCGTCCTTCTCCTTCTTTCGCAGGCCGCCTGGCTGCCCACCCTCCTGCTCGGGCAATCGTATGCCCAGCAGGTATGGGATCAGCTGCAGAACCACTACACGACGATTACCGACCTTGGCGGGGAATATGCCCTGCAGAACTACGTGATGGGCAGCATTCATGCCGGCGAAGACGATCTGTGGACGTTTTACTTCGACGAAGGCACGGAGTACATCATCAGCGCCGCATGTGACAACGATTGCACGGACATCGACGTGAAGATCTTGAACGAAGACGGCGAGGTGGTCCAGGAAGACACGAAGGATGACGATCAGCCCCTGGTGGCATTCACCCCGAAAGTGTCGGCCGGCTACGAGGTGGAGGTGAAGATGTACAAATGCAGCGAGGAGCCGTGTTACTTTGGGTTCGGGATTTTCAGGCGGTGATGCGAGAAAGGGTGGTGGTCACCGAACGTGCTCTTCGGTAGTACTGCCATTATTCTGCTTCGCACCTTTCCTTGACACATCCTCTTCCAGGCGATTCACACACCGGGTGATGCCGCCCTTGAGCACGGCCTCCCCAAAGTTCAACAGATAGCCAAGCTTGAGGCCCGTAAGGCGAAGGTAGGTCTGCACCTGCTTCTTGTGGGCGGGGATTACACGCTCGACAGACTTCAGTTCGAGCACGACCTTGCCTTCTACGATAAGATCGGCCCGGAAGGCTTCTGCGAAGTGCATGTCCTTGTATACAATCGGCACTTGAACCTGGCGTTCGACGACCAGCCCCCGATCGGAAAGCTCACGAGCCAGCACTACTTCATAGACGGATTCCAGCAGCCCTGGGCCGAGCTCTCGATGCACGTCGATAGCGGCAGCGATGACAAGGGTGCCGATTTCGTTTTCGGTCATGGGGAGGTTGGGGGATATCCCGCGGAGGCGCAGAGGCGCTGAGATTCCATGTCACTGAGTCTACTCAGCGTCTCAACGACTCTGCGGGAGATTCAATAGTCCATACAACCAGGAGATGATATGCCTTTTCAGCGCCGGCAGCATGAAATCCGAAGATGAAATGTTTTGCCGGGGAACGGGGGAAAGTCCCGCAGAGGCGCGGAGACGCTGAGGAGTTGCATATTAGCGAACTCACAAATTGGCGAACTCACAAATTGGCGAACTCACAAATTGGCGAACTCACAAATTGGCGAACTCACAAATTGGCGAACTCACAAATTGGCG